>JBFXGQ010000563.1:0-3203 GCA_050177915.1 Pseudodonghicola sp.
GAAATCGGCGTCATAGAGCAGACACTCCCTCGCGTAGAAGCCGCGCCCGGCGACCGAGACGGTGGCGAAGCTCTCGGACGTGTCGACCACCGGGTCCTGCGCCGCGATCAGCCCGCGCAGGGTCTTCGGCGTGACGCTGCGGCTGTCCGGCCAGAACGCCAGCGCGAAGCCGCGCGCATCGGCCTCGGCCGGGCCGAAGCGCAGGTGGCTGACCCCGATCCAGGCGTCGAAGGCCTTGCCATAGGCGGAGCGCAGATCGCCGTTGTCGGCGGCGCATTCGCCCTGCGCGGTGGCGTCCAGATCGGCGGTGCGGGCGGCCAGCTGCTGCATCCGCGGCAGCACATGGGTGTCGAGGATCGCCTCGGTCTTCTCGCCGGCCCGGGCGCTCAGCCCGGCGGTGGCGGTGAACAGGGCGACGGCGGCGGGGATGAGATATCGCATTCAGAGGCTCTCCAGAAACCGGATCAGGGCGGCGCGGTCGGCGGGCGGCATGGCGATGACCCGGTCGCGGGGGGCCTGCGCCTCGCCCCCGTGCCACAGGATCGCCTCAAGCAGCGTGCGCGCCCGCCCGTCATGCAGGAAGCCGGCGCGTGGGGCGACCACCTGGGTCAGCCCTATACCCCAGAGCGGCGCGGTGCGCCACTCGGCCCCCGTGGCGCGGCCCTCGACCAGATCGTCGGCCAGCCCCGGCCCCATGTCGTGCAGCAGCAGGTCGGAATAGGGCCAGATCAGCTGAAAGCTCTGCTCCGGCCGGTCGGGCAGACGGTGGGTGACGAATTTGGGCCGATGGCAGGCGGCGCAGCCGGTGGCGTAGAACACCTGCTTGCCGCGCAGCACCTGCGGGTCGTCGACATCGCGCCGCGCCGGCACGGCGAGGTTGCGGGCGTAATAGACCAGCGTGTCCAGTGCCGCGCCGTCGATCTCGTGGCCGCGCACGTCGCCGTCGCCATGGGAGGCGGCGCGGCAATCCGCCTGCGCCGCGGTGCAATCGCCCCAGCCGGCGGGAAACAACGGTGTCGAGATGCCGATGTCGTCCGAAAAAGCATGCGCGCTCTGCTCCAGCACCGTGGCCTGTCCGGCCTTCAGCCCGAAGCGGCCCGGCATCGGGCGGCCGAATTCCTGCGACCAGACCAGATTGGCGCGGCCCGAGATGCCGTCGCCATCGGCGTCTTCGGGATCGGCGCCGGCCAGGATATCCGCCGCCGGGATCGCCTCCAGCAGCCCGAGGCCGATCATCGGGGGGGCGATACGCGGACTCCAGGCGGTGCCCTCGGCCAGCGGGCCGAAGGACATGTCCTCCAGCCGGTAGCGCGGCGCGCGCAACACAGCACTCTCGCCGCCCGAAAGCGGCAGCGCGATCTCCTCATGGCTGAGGTCCAGCCGGTATTCCGGGATCAGCCCCACCACCGCGCGGTTCTGCATCTGCCGGCCATAGACCGGGTCCGGGCCGGTCGGCTGAAACCCGGCAATGCCCGCCATCGGCCCCGCATCCGCCAGCGGCCGGGCCAGATGCAGGACCAGCGACAGCGCCGCCTCGCCCGCCTCGGGCGGCGCACCGCGGCCGTCGCGGGGATGGCAGCTGAGACAGGAGCGCGCGTTGTAGAGCGGCCCGAGCCCGTCCGAGGCCCGCGTCGAAGACGGCGAGGAGACCCAGAGCTTCTTGAACAACCCGTGGCCCAGGCGAAACTCCAGCTCGCCCTCGAAGTCCATATTGGCCGAGGGCTGGGCATAGGCGTCCTGATCCTGCCGGAGGACTGTGGCGGCGCCGGCAGGGCGCGCCTCGAAGGCCTCGGCGGCGTCGAACCGCGCCGCCGGACGCACCGCCTGCGCCGCCTGCGCGGCCTCCTGCGCGCTGCGCGGCTGCGCGGTCAGATGCGGGTCCTCTGCCGCCAGCGGCGGCTGCGCCTGCCCCGCGCCCGCCATCAGAGCGAGCGCGAGGGTGGCGACCAGTTTACTCCGCCTCGTCCATTTTCGAGGCGTTGAGCTGTGCGTAGTTTTCGGAGCCGAGACGGTCATGCAGGTCCAGCTGTGTTTCGAGGAAGTCAATGTGGCCCTCTTCATCGGCCAGCAACTCGTCAAACAGACGCATCGTCACGAAGTCGCCGACCTCCTGACAATAGGCGCGGGCCTCGCGGTAGAGCGCGCGGGCGTCGACCTCGGCCGCCAGATCGCATTCCAGCGTCTCCTTCGGCGTCTGGCCGATCCTGAGCGGGTCGAGCTTTTGCAGATTGGGATGGCCTTCGAGGAAGATGATCCGCTGGATCAGCTTGTCGGCATGCTGCATCTCCTCGATGCTTTCCTCGCGGCTCTTGCGCGCCATCGCGCCCAGGCCCCAATCCTCCTGCAGACGAAAGTGCAGCCAGTACTGGCTGACCGCCGTCAATTCGTGCCGCAGCGATTTGTTGAGATAGTCGATGACCTTGGGATCACCCTTCATGTCGCCTCTCCCCTTCGTTCCGGTTCTCGCAGGTCTTCCAGACTGCGCCCGGCGACGGGGATTTGCAAATTCGAATTCCGCCGCATGGTGTCCAGGAACAGCGGCAGGCAGCCGCCGCAATCGGCCGATTTGCCCAGCGCGCGATAGACCTTGCGCGGCGTGATCAGCGTGTCGGGATCGGCGGCGCGCATCCAGTCGATGGCGGCATGGATGTCGCGGTCGCTGATGGACATGCAGTGGCAAACGATCATGCGGCGGCCCTCGGTCTTGCCCCGTCCCCGGGGCTGGCGGCATTTCCGACATTAATAGTCAGCTTTTGTCGCCGCCGCCAGTGTTTTTCCGATTCTTTCTGTCAGCCATCCGACACAAAGACGTGAGGCCGCGCCTGGAGCGCGGCCTCGGAACCCGTTCGAAAGCAGCCGAGGGTCAGCCACCGAAGGGGATCACCACATTGACGCCCATCAGCGTGTCATTGACGCCGGCATCGTCGACGAAGGCCACCGCGCCGCCCAGGGTGACACCGCTGGTGAATTCGTATTCGGCGGCGAGCGAGACCAGATCGGTCTGGCCGGTGCTGGTCACATCGCGGCTGGCATAGGTGCCCGACAGCGTCAGATCGCCGATCGCATAGGCGGCGTTCAGCGTCGCATAGGTGGCGTCGTCGGCGGTACCGCCGTAGCCGTCGAACGAGGCAAGCTCGGCGAAGACGTCGAAGCCGCCCTCAAACGAATGGCCGATGCCGGCGACGATGCCCTTTTCGTCCTTC
>JBFXGQ010000564.1:0-3191 GCA_050177915.1 Pseudodonghicola sp.
AGCTGCGGTCACCGATGGGGCAGGGGCCTTGCAGGGTGTGCATCGCACCTGGTTGGCACCTGACGGACAGGGGAAGGCGGAGGTCGAGACGCAGCGGCGGGCAATGGGGCACCTCCTCGGCAATGCCGTCAGGCTGACCCCGCAGCAAAACATCCTCGTGGTCGGCGAGGGCATCGAGACCATGCTGTCCCTGTCCGAGGCGGCCCCCGGCCTTCCCGTCTGGGCGGCGCTCTCGTCGGGTCACCTCGGGGCCGTCCTCCTGCCAGAGGGATTGCAGCGCCTCTACATCGCGATCGACCGCGATCCGGCCGGGCAACGCGCGGCAGAGAGGTTGAGCGCCAGAGCCACAGAGGTCGGGATTGGGTGCCATGTGCTCGAGCCACAACTCGGGGATTTCAACGATGATCTCCGGTCGACCGGCAAAGAGGCGCTGCGCCAGCATCTGGCAGGGCAGATCGGGCTTGAGGATCGGCAGCGCCTGTCAGGCTGAGCAGCATCGCGCAGGGGGCGGTCCGGGAGGGCGGGGCGGGGGTCGCGGATCCTTATCATGGCTGTGGATCGTCGCTTTGCCTCTTCCCGGGCAATCTCATCCACCCGTCACCCAAACGGCCTTCAAGAGATGGGCAGGCGGCCGTCAAAGGGGACGCCCCATCAAGGGCGGCAGGCAAGCTATTTCCGCCGCGGGGGACGAGCCCCCGCTTTGCATCGCGAAACAAATAGCTTGCCTGCCGCCCTCCTCCACATGCGTTCCGGCCCCGAAGGCGGGGTGAGGGGGCGTCCCCAGTGACAGCTTTCGCAGCCCATGAAGGCCGCGCGGGTTGTCGCGCGGATGAGACAGGCCCGGAGGCAAGAAACTGATGACGATCCACACTCACGACGACACGTATGAACCCGCCCACACCACATCCCAGACCGCCCATGCGCTCGACGAGTTGCAGCTTTACGGCTACCGCCCCTTTGATGAGCCCGATCCGCGCCCGATGCCCGATGGGCAGCGCCTTGCGGTCGCCGTCGCCGACATCTTCGATGCCCTCGTCGCGAGCCTTGAAGACACCCGCATGGAACCCGACCTCGAAGAGGTGCTCTGGGGCCAGGTCAACCTCTTTCACCGCGCCTCGGCGAGGATTGAGCGGTCGCTCGACGAGAACGAGCAGGTGCAGCGCCGCCTTCAGCGCGAGCAGGACGGCTCCGAGGTGAAATCCACCGAACTCGAGCGCCTGACGGCTGAAGGCCTGACCCTCGTCGAACGGCGCAACTGCATGGACATGATGCGCGATCACGCCGCTACCGAGTTTGTCCATCACACGGGATCGACCTGGCGCCCCCGCACGGGCTCGATGGTGAATCGCCAGCACATGACCGCGGCGCTCATCGACAGCCGCGATTTCCTGGCCGCCAAGCGCCGCGCGGAAACCGAGGTGATGCTCCCCGCAGGCCCCAAAGTCGCCCTCACCGGTGGAACCGACTTCAACGATCACCGCCTGATCTGGGGCAAGCTCGATCAGGTCCGGACCAAACATCCCGACATGGTCCTTCTGCATGGTGGAAGCCCGAAGGGCGCAGAACTCATCGCCGCCAAATGGGCCGAGGCCCGCGGCGTGACGCAGGTGGCCTTCAAACCCGATTGGACCAAGCATGCCAAGGCCGCCCCCTTCAAGCGCAACGACGCCATGCTAGATGTGCTGCCCGTGGGCGTCCTCGTCTTCCCGGGCACCGGCATCCAAGAGAACCTAGCCGACAAGGCTTCGAGGCTCGGCATCCCGGTCATGAAGTTCGAGAAGGGGGCGTGAGCCCCCTTTTTCCCCTCGCGGGGAAATCGAGGTGGAAGCGCACACTTCCACCTGATATTGTGTAGAAAACCGTAAGCGCTGTCACCGCGGCCCGCCTGTTCAGCTTGACGGGTTGAAGTTCCATGGCAGGAGCTCGTCGATCCTGCTGGCGGGGTGACCGGCGGCGATGGCTTCGAGGGTCGCCTTGATGTAGGCGAAGGGCTCGACGCCGTTGATCTTCGCGGTGGCGATCAGGGAGGCGATGCGGGCCCAGGTGCGGCCACCCTCGTCGTGGCCGGCGAAGAGAGCATTCTTCCGCGTGAGCGCAATCGGGCGGATCAGGTTCTCGACGGCATTGGAGTCGATCTCGACGCGGCCGTCGTGAAGGAAGGTCTGCAGGCCGCGCCACTGGCGATGGATGTAGGTCAGCTTTTCGCCCAGGCGCGACTTGGCCGAGATACGCAGGCGCTGTGCCTGCAGCCAATCACCGAACTCGGCCACGAGGGGCGCGCTGCGGGTCTGGCGGGCCGACAGGCGTTGGCCCGGGCCCATGCCGCGGATCTCGGCCTCGGTGCGGTAGAGCTCGGCAATGCGGCGCAGCCCCTCGGCAGCGATCTCGGATCCATCCCGGTCGAAGACTTCCTTCAGCTTGCGGCGAGCGTGTGCCCAGCAGTGGGCAACCGTGATCGGCGCGCCGCCCTTGCGGGACGTGCGTGTGAGGCGGTCGTAACCGGTGTAGCCGTCGAGCTGGAGGGTGCCGTCGAAGCCCTGGAGGATCTGCTCTGCATGCGCCCCGGCGCGGCTGGGATGGTAGGTGAACACGACACCGGGCGGGTCTTCTCCGCCCCATCCGCGGTCATCTCGGGCAAGCGCCCAGAAGTATCCCGTCTTGGTTCGCCCTCGGCCTGGATCCAGCACCGGGGCCGTGGTCTCGTCCATGAACAGTTTGCCCGAGGATTTGAGATGCTCGGTTAGCCGATCGACCACGGGGCCAAGATGGAAGGCTGCAGTGCCGGCCCAGTCCGCCAGTGTGCTGCGGTCGACCTGGATGCCGGAGCGCGCCAGGATCTGGCTCTGCCTGTAAAATGGCAGGTGGTCCGCGAACTTCGAGACCAACACATGTGCAATGGCACCCTCAGTTGGAAGACCGCCTTCAATCAGCCAGGGCGCGGCAGGTGCCTGAGTGACGCCATCCGAACAGATGCGGCAGGCATACTTCGGCCGGATGTCGACCAGCACGCGGAGCTGCGCAGGCACGATGTCCAGGCGCTCGGTGCGGTCCTCGCCGATCCGGTGCATCCGGCCGCAACCGCAGGGGCAATCGAGGCTGGTCGGCTCGAGGACCCGTTCGATACGCGGCAAGCCCGCGGGCAAATGGCCAAGGTTGCGCTGACGTGTCCGGCGCGGCGTCGTGGTAGACGG
>JBFXGQ010000565.1:0-3187 GCA_050177915.1 Pseudodonghicola sp.
CGAAGCCACCTTCATGGCCGATGTCATCGACGCGTCCAAGGACGTGCCGGTGATCGTCGATTTCTGGGCGCCCTGGTGCGGCCCCTGCAAGACCCTGGGGCCGACGCTGGAGGCCGCGGTGACCGAGGCCAAGGGCGCGGTGCGCATGGTCAAGGTCAACGTGGATCAGGCGCAGATGCTGGCCGGGCAGTTGCAGATCCAGTCGATCCCGACGGTCTATGCCTTCTACCAGGGCCAGCCGATCGACGGTTTCCAGGGCGCGCTGCCCGGGTCGGAGGTCAAGGCCTTCATCGAGCGGGTGATCCAGGCGGCGGGCGGTGAAGCCCCTGGTGCCGGGCTGGACGAGGCGGTTGCCGCCGCCGAGGAGATGCTGGCCGAGGGCGCGGCGGTGGATGCCGCCCAGACCTTTGCCGCCATCCTGGGCGAGGACCCGCTGCATGCCGCCGCCTATGGCGGGCTGGTGCGCGCCCATATCGCCGCCGGCGATCTGGATCAGGCCGAGGCGGTGCTGAACGGCGCCCCGGCCGAGATTTCGCACAGTGCCGAGCTTGAGGCAGCGCATGCCCAGCTGGAACTGGCGCGCCAGGCCGCCAACGCCGGCCCGGTGACCGAGCTTGAGGCCGCCGTCGCCGCCGATCCGGCCAATCTGCAGGCACGTTTCGATCTGGCGCAGGCGCTGCATGCCGCCGGTCAGGTGCAGGAGGCCGTCGACCAGCTGCTGGAGCTGTTCCGCCGCGACCGCGAATGGAACGACGGGGCGGCCAAGGCGCAGCTCTTCACCATTTTCGACGCGCTGAAGGCGAACGATCCGGTCGTGCTGCACGGACGGCGCAAGCTCAGCTCGATGATATTTGCCTAACGCCGGTTCGGGGCTAGACTCATCGCCATGATGCAAGCCGCCGATCTGCCCGATACCATTGCCGTCTTCCCGTTGCCCGGGGCGCTGTTGCTGCCCCGGGCGCGGCTGCCGCTGCATATCTTCGAGCCGCGCTACCTGCAGATGCTGGAGGATGCGCTGAAGACGCCGCAGCGGCTGATCGGCATGGTGCAACCCTGCCCGTCGCCGGGCCGGCCCGACGCGCTGCACGCCATCGGCTGCGCCGGGCGGGTGACGCAATTCTCGGAAACCGAGGACGGGCGCTATCTGATCACGCTGACCGGCATCAGCCGCTATCGCATCCTGAACGAGATCGAGGGGTTCACCCCCTATCGCCGCTGCGCCGTCTCCTGGGACGGCTTCGGCCGCGATCTGGGCCAGACCGAGACCGACCCCTGCTTCGACCGCGGCCGGTTCCTGGGCCTGCTGGGCCGGTTCTTCGCCGCCCGGCAGATGCAGACCGACTGGGATACGCTGAAGCAGGCGGAGGACGAATTGCTGATCAATTCGCTGTCGATGCTGCTGGACTTCTCCCCCGAGGACAAGCAGGCGCTGCTGGAGGCGCCATCGCTGCAGACGCGGCGCGAGACATTGGTCACGCTGATCGAGTTTTCGATGCGTGGCGGATCGAATGAGGAAACCCTGCAATGACCGAGACGACACCCGGGACCGCGCCGGTCCAGACGGCCTTTGACCGCCGCATGCTGGAGGCGCTGATCTGCCCGCAGACCCACAGCACGCTGGACTATGACGCCGAGGCGCAGGAGCTGATCTCAAAGGCCGCCGGTCTGGCCTTTCCGATCCGCAACGGCATCCCGATCATGCTGGTGGACGAGGCGCGCAAGCTCGACTGATCCCGACTGAGAAGGGGGGCGCCCCGGTGGGGCGCTGCCTGCGGCGCGAGTATTTGGAGCGAGAAGAAGCAGCGGAGGGGCGCCGGGGTTTCGCGGCGCCCCTCCGGTTTCAGATCTTCTGACCGCGCAGCAGGCGCGGCAGGTCACCGGTCAGCCCGGCGGCCTCGCGCAGGAAGCCGCGGCGCAGCGCGGGCACAGCATTGACCAGCCCCATGCCCAGATCGCGGCCCAAGCGCAGCAGGGGATTGTCGTTCGAAAACAGTTTGTTGAACGCATCCGTCGCCAGCGCCAGCGTGGCGGTGTCGAAGCGGCGCCATTGCTGATAACGCTCCAGCACCGGGGCGGCACCGATATCCTCGCCGCGGCGGGCGGCAAGCACCAGCACCTCGGCCAGCGCGCCGACGTCACGCAGCCCGGCGTTCAGCCCCTGGCCGGCGATCGGGTGCATGCCATGCGCCGCGTCGCCCACCAGCGCCAGCCGGTCGGCGATGAAGCTGTTGGCCACGGTCAGCCCCAGTGGATAGCTCCAGCGCTGCCCGGCCAGCCGGATCTCGCCCAGGAAATCGCCGAACCGCGGGCGCAGCACGGCAAGGTAATCCGCCTCGCTCATCGCGTTGATCTCGGCGGCGGTCTCGGCCCGCTCGCTCCAGACGATGGAGCTGCGGTTGCCGGTCAGCGGCAGGATCGCCAGCGGCCCTGCCGGCATGAAGAACTGATGCGCGACGCCGTGGTGCGGCTTGTCGTGCGCGATGGCGCAGACCAGCGCGGTCTGGCCGTAATCCCAGCCGGTGCGCGAGATGTCGGCGCGCTGCGCGGTGCCGCTGCGGCGCCCGTCGCAACCGACCAGCAGCCGGGCGGTCAGGCTGCGGCCATCGGCCAGAACCACCTCGACCCCGGTATGGCTGACGGTCTGCTCCACCACGGTGCCGGCGATCTGGGTGATGCCGGGCGCCTCGTCCATCGCCTCGAGGAAGGCGCGGCGCAGGTGGCGGTCCTCGACCATATAGCCCATCGGGCCCTCTTCTATCTCGGCGTGGTCGAAATGCAGGAAGAAGGGCGAGGGGCCCAGCCCCGCATGGCCGTCGGTGACCTTGATGTCGAGCATCGGCTGCGCCTCGGCCGCCACCCGCGGCCAGACGCCGATGGCGGCCAGCAACCGCTGCGAGGCCAGCGCCAGCGCATAGGCGCGGCCGTCGAAGCCGGCGTCCTTGCGCGCCGCCTCGGGCAGGGCGTCGATGACGGTGATGCGCTGGCCCGCGCGGGCCAGAGCCAGGGCCAGGGCGGGGCCGTTCAGCCCGCCGCCGACGATCAGGATATCGGAATCTGCGCTCATGCCCTGCAATATGACCGCGGCTTCGGGATTGTCCATGCGCGGCGCTGTCGCTACCGTTCCGAAAACGTCTGACTGGGGGACCACATGCAGGACTGGCTGACCATGACCGCGGGCGATCTGGGG
>JBFXGQ010000566.1:0-3169 GCA_050177915.1 Pseudodonghicola sp.
CCGTGTCCTTCTTCTTCGTGATGAACGAACGCTCCTACAACCGGCTGAGCCCCGCGGCCCAGGCCTGCATCGACAAGTATTCGGGCGATGCGCTGGTGGCGAAATTCGGCGACTGGTGGGATGCCTGGGACGCGCCCGGCCGCCAGCAGGCGATCGACGCCGGCCATGTGATCACCGAGCTGTCGGACGAGGAACGCGCCCGCTGGCGCGAGGCGCTGCAGCCGATGATGGACGCCTACCTGCAGAAAGTGAAAGACTCCGGCATCGACAACGCCGATGAGATCTATCGCAAGATGCAGGAGAAGGTCGCGGAATACGAAGCCGCGCACTGAGGCGCCGCGCATCTGACCCCACATCGCCGGCTCGGGTGGCCTCGACCACCCGGGCCGGTTTCGTCCGAGAGGAGGACACCGCCATGAACTCCCTGAAATCCCTGCCACGCGCCGTTGTCTCGGGCCTCGCCGCCCTGGGTGTGCTGGCCTATGCCGGCGCCGCGCTGGTGACCGTGGCCGACGTGCTGGGCCGCCGCGTCGGTCTGCCCATCGAGGGCGTGGTCGATCTGGTCCAGCTCTTCGTCGTCACCGGCGCCTGGCTGGTGATGCCCTATGCCTTTATGGCCGGCGCCCATGTCAGCGTCGATTTCGTGCTGAACCTGTTGCCCGCCGCGCTGGCCGCGCCGCTGCGGATCCTCGCCGCGCTGGTGGCGCTGGCGCTGGTCGGGTTGATGCTGTGGTACGGGTTCGAGACCTTCAAGGTCCGCACCATGTTCGGCGACCGGTCGCAACAGCTGGGCATTCCGGTGGCCTGGTACTGGTATCCGCTGCTGCTGGGCCTGGCGGTGTCGCTGCTGGGCGTGCTGATCCATCTCTTCGACGCGCTGAACAAGGAGGCCCGGGCATGACCGACGCCTATCTCGGACTGGCCGGCTTCGTCGCCGCGCTGCTGCTGATCGCGCTCGGCCTGCCGGTCGCCATTGCCATGGGCGCGGTGGGGGTGATCGGCTACTGGTGGCTGAACGGCTGGATGGGGGCGGCCTATATCCTGGGCTCCAGCCCCTTCGAGTCGATCTTTCCCTATTCCTTCTCGGTGATCCCGCTCTTTGTGATGATGGGGGTCTTCGCCTCGCATGCCGGGCTGTCGCGGTCGCTGTTCGACGTGATCAACAGCTTCATCGGCCACCGCCGCGGCGGGCTTGCGGTGACCACGGTGGGCGCCAGCGCCTTCTTCGGCGCGATCTGCGGCAGCTCGCTCGCCACTGTGGCGACCATCGGCCGGGTCGCCCTGCCCGAGATGAAGCGGCACGGCTACGACGAATCCCTCTCCACCGCCACGGTCGCCGCCGGCGGCACGCTGGGGGTGCTGATCCCGCCCTCGGTGCTGCTGGTGATCTACGGGCTGCTGACCCAGAGCTCGATCGGCCAGCTGTTCATCGGCGCGCTGGTGCCGGGGCTTCTGGGCGCCGGGCTCTATGCGCTGGCGATCATCGCCAAGGTGCAGCTGAAGCCCGAACTGGCGCCGCGGGCCGAGCGGATGGGCTGGGGCGCGCGGATCCGGTTCCTGGGCCAGATCTGGCCGGTGGTGCTGCTGTTCGCGCTGGTGATCGGCGGCATCTACCTGGGCTGGTTCTCTCCCACCGAAGCCGCCGCCGTGGGCGCGGTGGGCGCCTTCGCGCTGGCGCTGGTCTCGGGCGGGCTGACCCGGCAAGCGCTGCGCGCCTCGATGTCCGAGACCGCCAGCCTCACCGGCATGATCTTCTTCATCCTGATCGGCGCCTCGCTGTTCAACTCCTTCCTGGAGGAGACCGGCCTGCCGCAGATGCTGATCGAACAGATCCAGAGCTCGGGCCTGAGCCCGCTGGCGGTGATGGTGCTGATCCTGGTGTTCTACGTGGTGCTGGGCTGCTTCATGGATTCGATGTCGATGATCCTGCTGACGGTGCCGCTGCTGGCGCCGGTGGCGCTGGAGCTGGACTATAACCTGGTGTGGTTCGGCATCGTGGTGGTGACGGTGGCCGAGATCGGTCTGATCACGCCGCCGATCGGCATGAACCTCTTCGTCGTGCAGGCGGCGGCGGGGAATGTGCAGCTCTCGACCGTGGTGCGGGGCATCCTGCCCTTCATCCTGGCCGACTTCCTGCGGCTGGCGCTGCTGGTGGCCTTCCCGGCGCTGGTGCTCTGGCTGCCGGGGGCGATGTTCTGAGCCTCTCTCAGGGGCGCCCGGCGAAGTGACGCAACGGGCGCCCCGCCTGTCGCCGTTCCGGCGATTGTCTTGCCCCGCCGCGCCTTTCATAAAGACGGCACAGGAGGAGCATACATGCTGAACGGAATTCGCATCATCGAGGTCGAGGGGCTGGGCCCCGGCCCCTTCGCCGCCATGCATCTGGCCGATCTGGGGGCCGATGTGATCGTGGTCCACCGCAAGGGCGGCAACCCGACCCCGGGCGTGCCCCAGCGCCCGCTGCTCGACCGCGGCAAACGCTCCATCGCGCTGGACCTGAAGGATCCCGCCGATATCGAGACCTTCCGCGCGCTGGTCGCCACCGCCGACGGGCTGATCGAGGGCTTCCGCCCCGGGGTGATGGAGAAGCTGGGCATCGGTCCCGCCGATTGCCAGGCGATCAACCCGGCGCTGGTCTATGGCCGGATGACCGGCTGGGGCCAGGACGGGCCGCTGTCGAAGGCGGCCGGGCACGATCTGAACTATATCAGCCTGTCGGGCGCGCTCTGGCCCGCCTCGCTGCCCGGCGACGCGCCGGTGACGCCGCCGACCCTGGTCGGCGACATCGGCGGCGGCGCGCTCTATCTGCTGGTGGGCCTGCTGTCGGGGCTGCTGAAGGCGCGCGCCACCGGTCAGGGCAGCGTGGTGGATGCGGCGATCTACGACGGTTCGGCGCATATGATGAACCTGGTGATGACGCTGCGGCAGACCGACCCGAGCTGGGGCCAGCGCGGCATGAGCCTGCTCGACGGCTCGCACTGGAGCCGCAGCTATCGCTGCGCCGATGGCGGCTATGTCAGCGTGCAATGTCTCGAGCCGAAGTTCTACGCGCTGGTCCTCGACAAGCTGGGGCTGACCGAGGACCCCGATTTCACCCGCCAGTTCGACAAGGCGCTGTGGCCGAAGGCGGCCGAGCGGCTGGCCGGAATCTTCGCCGGCGCGCCGCGCGATC
>JBFXGQ010000567.1:0-3163 GCA_050177915.1 Pseudodonghicola sp.
CGATTACGCGCCCTATTTCCTGACCGTGAACAGTATCGTCCGCTTTGCCCGGTCGCGCGGCATTCTCTGTCAGGGGTGGGGATCGGCGGCGAACAGCGCCGTCTGCTATGTTCTCGGCATCACCGCCATCGACCCCGGCCGCAACGATCTGCTGTTCGAGCGCTTCGTCTCCGAGGAACGCCGCGAACCGCCGGATATCGACGTCGATTTCGAGCACGAACGCCGTGAGGAAGTCATCCAATGGGTCTATGAGAACTATGGCCGTGACCGGGCCGCGCTGACCGCCACCGTGACCCGCTATCGCTCCAAGGGCGCGCTGCGCGATGTCGGCAAGGCCATGGGGCTGCCCGAGGATCTGATCCAGACACTCTCCGGCCAGCTCTGGGGCTGGTCCGAGACCGGTGTCAACGATCAGCAGCTTCGTGAGTTGAACCTCAACCCGGAGGATCGGCGTTTGCGCCTGACCCTTGATCTGGCCGCCCAGCTTCGCGGGGCGCCGCGGCATTTGTCGCAACATCCCGGCGGCTTTGTCCTGACCCATGACCGGCTGGACGAGTTGGTGCCGATCGAACCCGCCGCCATGGCGGATCGCCAGATCATCGAATGGGACAAGGACGACATCGACGCCTTGCGCTTCATGAAGGTGGATGTGCTGGCGCTGGGGATGCTGACCTGCATGCGCAAGGGGCTGGATCTGATCGTGGAACACAAGGGCATCGCCCTTGATCTGGCGACGATCCCGGCCGAAGATCCGCGCACCTATGCGATGATCCGCAAGGCGGACACGCTGGGAACCTTCCAGATCGAAAGCCGGGCGCAGATGTCCATGCTGCCGCGCCTGAAGCCGCGCACCTATTACGATCTGGTGGTGCAGGTCGCCATCGTCCGGCCTGGCCCGATCCAGGGCGATATGGTCCATCCCTATCTGCGCCGCCGCGAGGGGTTGGAAGAGGTCGATTATCCGACACCCGAACTGGAGAAGGTGCTGGGCAAGACCCTCGGCGTGCCGCTGTTTCAGGAACAGGCGATGCGCGTCGCCATTGAATGCGCGGGCTTCACCCCCGGTGAGGCCGATATGCTAAGGAAGAGCATGGCCACATTCAAGCACACCGGCGGCGTCTCGAAATTCCGCGACAAGCTGATCTCGGGCATGGTTGCCAAGGGCTATGAACAGGACTTTGCCGAACGCACCTTCCGGCAGTTGGAGGGCTTCGGCTCCTACGGCTTTCCCGAAAGCCATGCGGCAAGTTTCGCGCTGATCGCCTATGCCTCGGCCTGGCTGAAATGCTGGCATCCCGATGCCTTCTGCGCCGCGCTACTGAACAGCCAGCCGATGGGATTCTATGCCCCGGCCCAGATCGTGCGCGATGCGCGCGACCATGGCGTCGAGTTGCGCCCGATCTGCGCCAATGCCTCCCGCTGGGATTGCACGCTGGAGCCGACCGGCAACGAGGCGCGCTTTGCGGTTCGGCTTGGCCTGCGCATGGTCAAGGGGCTTGCCAATGCCCATGCGGCGGCGATTGTCGCCGCCCGTGCCGATCAGCCATTTGCCTCGGTCGAGGATCTCTGGCGGCGGGCCGGGGTTCCGGTCGCCGCATTGGTCCACATTGCCGAGGCCGACGGTTTCCGCCCGCCCTTCGGCCTCGCGCGCTGCGAAGCGCTTTGGGCGATCAAGGGGTTGCGCGACGAGGAACTGCCGCTGTTTGCGGCAGCCTCGGCACGCGAGGGCCTGACGGTTTCAGAGATATCGGAGCCGTCCATCGCCCTGCGGCCGATGGCGGCTGGCGGCGAGGTGGTCGCGGATTACAGCCATACCGGCCTGTCGCTGCGCCGCCATCCGGTTGCCTTCCTGCGCGAGGCTCTGCGCAAGCGCCGCATGGTCTCCTGCGCCGAGGCGATGGGCGCGCGCGACTGCCGCTGGCTGGAGACGGCGGGGATCGTCCTCGTCCGCCAGCGGCCTGGTTCGGCCAAGGGCGTCATGTTCATCACGATCGAGGACGAGACCGGCATCACCAATCTCGTGGTCTGGCAGAAAGTGTTCGAGTGCTATCGGCGGGCCATTCTCTCATCGAGCATGATTGCCGTCAGGGGGCGCGTTCAGCGCGAGGGCGAGGTCGTGCATCTCGTTGTCCATCGGATCGTCGATCTGTCGCGGGATTTGGCCAGCGTTGGGCAACGCGACGTGGCGGCCCTCCTGCCGGATGGCAGAGGAAGCGAACTCCACCAAGAATCTCCGACGCCTGATCTGCGCGGTCAGCCACCGAAGGGGCTGCGGGCGTGCAGTATGGCTGTGCCCGACCCGCACGTCGACGCGATCAGGGTAAAGACGCGGGATTTTCGGTAATGGTCGGAACCTTTACGACACCCAGCAACCTCGCATTGACCGCAGTTGCAGAAAACGAAATCGGCTCTTTGCGGCCGCGCGACCGCACAGAGGCTAACTTCTGCTTTCCTTAGCAAGATTGATCGTACGGTAACAGGGATGCTTGAAAACTTGCCTGCTACACTCAGTCGTCGACCAGCAGCAGATACATCCGCATGCGATCCACCACCGCAGGGTACTCTTCCATGTTTGAGATCTCTGGCTCACGCTCGATAGTGGCGGAATAGGCCTGATGCGTCTGAACGCGGCTCAGAAAGCCGCGCTTGATGTCGCTAAAAGCGAGCTTGTTCGGGGTGTCGAAGCCGCGTCTGATCCCGGCTGCAAGGCAGTCAATGACAGAGACCGGCGTAGCCGTTCCGTCGGCGACGGCAGGTATCTCGCTTGCCGTGCGCGCGGCTAGACCGGCAGCGAAGGAAAGGCTGAGAGGCACTAGCTGAGAGACTAGCTCACGGGCACGCGGGCAAATCGCCTTTTCAGCGGGGTCGCCGCCGAGTTGTCTTTCGATTTCGCGCAAGGGTTCGCCGCATAGCCAGGCCAGAATGCCGGGTTCGAGGTTTCTTACGGCGTCGGCCGTCAGCGGTCCGTCCTTCTTGTTTCCGGTAGCGCCGAGAATTGCTCTACCATCACGGATCAGAATAGCATCGCGCGCATCCTGATCCTCTGCAAGCCAGTTGATGATCCAGGACGTCCAGTCCGGTATTGTCTGGGGTAGCCGTTCAATCTGATCCTCGATCCTTTGCCGCAGCGATTTGAGGATGCCGAGCGGCGCGCCGCTCTGGG
>JBFXGQ010000568.1:0-3162 GCA_050177915.1 Pseudodonghicola sp.
CGGCCGCGCCGACCGGCGCCACGACGCCGCCGGCGTCATGCTGGACGATCTCTGGGCCGGGATCTTCGCCGGCATCTGTACGGTGATCCTGGCCGGGCTCTATCACGGGGTGATGATGCGATGACCGGCTACGACGTCCCCGCCCTGCTGGACCGCGCCCGCCGCGCGGGCGTGCATGTCGCCACCGCCGAAAGCTGCACCGGCGGCATGGTGACGGCGGCGCTGACCGATATTCCGGGGTCGTCGGACGTGGTGGACCGCGGCTTCGTCACCTATACCAACCGCGCCAAGGAGGAGATGCTGGGGGTGACCCGCGCCGCGCTCGACGCCTTCGGCGCGGTCTCCGAACAGGTGGCCAAGGAAATGGCCGAGGGCGCGCTGGCCCATTCGGCGGCCGATCTGGCGGTGTCGATCACCGGCATCGCCGGCCCCGGCGGGTCGGAGTTCAAGCCCGAGGGCCGGGTCTGTTTCGGCCTGGCGAGGACGGGCCGCGACACCCGCACCGAAACGGTAGAATTCGGCGCCCTGGGGCGGGCCAATGTCCGCGCCGCCGCCCGCGATCACGCGCTGGCGCTGCTCGACAGCGCACTTTCCGACATCGCCCAATAATTCATCCACAAGCGCCATTTTCCGCCGTATTTCGCGCCACATTGCAAAAAGCGTAGATTTTGCGCGCGATTCCGGTCGCTCGCCTCTTTTTTCCGCGCCGACAATCCGCTTGGTCGCGCCCCGACGACATATCGTGGGGAGGAGCGGCCGATGAACGGAGCCGATACAGCGTGGATCATGGTGGCAACCGCCCTGGTCCTGTTCATGACATTGCCGGGGCTGGCGCTGTTCTACGGCGGGCTGGTGCGCGCCCGCAACGTGCTGAGCGTGTTCATGCATTGCTATGCCATCGCCTGCCTGATGAGCGTGCTGTGGTTCGTCGCCGGCTATTCCATCGCCTTCGGCGACGGTGGCGCGCTCTGGGGCGGGCTGAGCAAGCTGCTGCTGGGCGGCGTCGGCATCGACAGCCTGACCGGCACCCTGCCCGAGGTCCTGTTCTTCGCCTTCCAGATGACCTTCGCGATCATCACCCCGGCGCTGATCGTCGGCGCCTATGTCGAACGGGTGGGCTTCGGCTTCGTGCTGCTGTTCTCCGGCCTGTGGATGCTGCTGTGCTATGCGCCGGTGGTGCATTGGATCTGGGGCGGCGGGCTGCTGGCCGATGGCGGCATCTTCGGTGCCGTGGGCGTGCGCGATTTCGCCGGCGGCATCGTGGTGCATGAGACCGCCGGTCTCGCCGCGCTGATCGTCGCCGTCTTCCTCGGGCCGCGGCGCAACCGCAGCACGCCGCCGCACAGCCCCGGCTTCGTCATGCTGGGCGCCGCGATGCTCTGGGTCGGCTGGTTCGGCTTCAACGGCGGCTCGCAGCTGGCCGCCGACGGCGGCGCCGCGATGGCGATCACCGTCACCCATCTGTCCGCCGCCACCGCCTCGCTGAGCTGGGCGCTGTGGGAGCGGATCAAATACGGCAAGGCCTCGCTGGTGGGCATCGTCACCGGCACCATCGCCGGCCTCGCCTCGATCACGCCCGCCAGCGGCTTCGTCGGCCCGGTCGAAGCGTTGATCATCGGCGCCATCGCCGGCGTGCTGTGTCAGGAGATGGTGACGCTGGTGCGCGAGACGCTGCAGATCGACGACACGCTGGATGTCTTCGCCGTCCATGGCGTCGGCGGCATCTTCGGCACGGTGATGATCGCCGTCTTCGGCGCCGGCAGCTGGGCGGCGCAGCTGGGTGGGCTGGCGGTGGTCGGGATCTTCACCACCGTGGTCACCGTGGTGCTGGTCAAGCTGGTCGCCTGGATCACCCCCCTGCGCGTCGATGCCGAAACCGAGGCGAACGGGCTCGACCTCAGCGTGCACGGCGAACAGGCCTATCATACGATGACGTGACCCGACCCCCTACCCGGGTCATGGCATCCAGCAGCGCGGGCCCCTTGCGGGCCCGCCTGTGAGTCGGCCAGCGCCTCAGGCGCCGTAGAGCGTGGCGGCGCGGGATTCGAAGGCGCGCACGATCCGCTGCATCGCCTCGTTGAACACCACGCCGATCACCTTTTGCAGCACCACGTTCCTGAATTCGAAATCGACGAAGAACGACACGTCGCAGCCGCCCTCGGCGCGATCGACGAAGCGCCACTGCGACTTGAGGTATTTGAACGGCCCGTCCAGATATTCGGTGTCGATCACCAGATCCTGCGGCCACAGCGTCACCCGGCTGCCGAACTTCTCGCGGAACACCTTGAAGGAGATCACCAGATCCGCCTCCATCACCTGCGCCGTGCCCTGATCGAAGGTGCGCCGGATCCGCGCCGCCGCGCACCAGGGCAGAAACGCCGGATAGCTGGCCACATCGGCCACCAGATCGTACATTTCACGCGCCGAATAGGGCAGCTGGCGGGTTTCTGAATGGGTCGGCATCCTGACGCGGCACTTCCTGGGTGACAGTGGCGCCCCATGTCGTATGGTTGGGCCCGAAGTTCAAGGGGGAGCCATGACCCAGCGGCCATATGTCATCGACGAAATGATCTCTGCCAAGGCGATCGCCGCGCGGATCGAGGCGTTGAGCCGCGAGATCACGCGCGAGTTTCACGCCACCGACAAGCTGGTTGTGGTCGGACTCCTGCGCGGCTCCTTCGTGTTCATCGCCGATCTGGTGCGCGAGCTCGATCTGCCGATCGAGGTCGACTTCCTCGAGGCCTCCTCTTACGGCGACGCCACCGAAAGCAGCCGCGAGGTGCGCATCCTCAAGGACCTGCGCGGCGCCATCGAGGGGCGCGACGTGCTGGTGGTCGAGGATATCGTGGATACCGGCTTTACCCTGTCGCATGTGATCAAGCTGCTCAACAGCCGCAAGCCTGCCAAGCTGAAGACCATCGCGCTGCTGGACAAGCCGTCGCGCCGCGAGGTGGAGATCAAGGCCGACTGGATCGGATTCGAGATCCCGGACGAATTCGTCGTCGGCTATGGCATCGACTTCGCGCAAAGGAACCGCAACCTGCCCTTTATCGGCAAGGTGCGGTTTACCGGGTGAACTTCTTCTGGTTGCTGCGGATGAAGCGGTGGGCGCAGCACCCGCCGTCGAAAGATCGTGTGATTCTGGTGGTTTAGATCGGAAGA
>JBFXGQ010000569.1:0-3158 GCA_050177915.1 Pseudodonghicola sp.
GCGGTGCAGGTGGTCAGGATCTGCGCCCCCTCGATCGCCTGTTCGGCGCTGCGGCAGCGGGTGACGCGCAGCCCGTGGCCGGCGAGGTTGGCGGCGCATTTCTCGGTGGCCCGCGGGTCGCTGTCATAGAGGCGCACCGCGGTGATGCCGCAGATCGCCTTCATCGCCAGGCTCTGGAATTCCGACTGGGCGCCGTTGCCGATCATCGCCATGGTGTCGGCGCCGGCCGGGGCCAGGTGGCGCGCGGCCAGCGCCGAGGTGGCGGCGGTGCGCAGCGCGGTGAGCAGGGTCATCTCGCTCAGCAGTACCGGATAGCCGTTGTCGACCCGCGCCAGCAGGCCGAAGGCGGTGACGGTCTGCAGCCCGGCGGCGGTATTGCTGGGGTGGCCGTTGACGTATTTGAAGCCGTAATATTCGCCGTCCGAGGTCGGCATCAGCTCGATCACCCCCACCGCGGAATGGCTGGCGACGCGCGGGGTCTTGTCGAACTGCTCCCAGCGGCGGAAGTCGGCCTCGATGTAATCGGCCAGGCCGCGCAGCATCTCTTCCAGCCCGATGCGGTGGACCAGCTGCATCATGTGGTCGACGGAGACGAAGGGCACCAGGGCCTTGTGCGAGGGGGCGGTCATGCGTAGGCCCTTGTCGGTCGGTCGAACACCCGGCGCCCCAGCGCCGAGGCGGTGAGTTCGACGAGCAGCTGGGCGGTGCGGCCGCGCTCGTCGAGGAAGGGGTTGAGCTCGACCAGGTCGAGCGAGGTCATCAGTCCGCTGTCGCAGATCATCTCCATCGCCAGATGGCCCTCGCGCACGGTGGCGCCGCCGGGGACGGTGGTGCCGACTGCGGGCGCCACCGCCGGGTCGAGGAAATCGACGTCGAGCGAGACATGCAGCAGGCCGTTCTGCGCCGCCACCAGATCGAGGAAGGCGGCGAGGCCGCGGGCGATGCCGTTCTCGTCGATGTCGCGCATGTCGTGGCGGCGGATCGGGCTGTCCTCCAGCGCCGCGCGTTCGGCCGGATCGACCGAGCGCAGGCCGATCAGGCAGACGTTCTGCTGCGGCACCGGGGCGGTGATCGGCGGAAAGCCGTCGAAGCCCGGGCGGCCGGTGACATAGCCGATGGGCGTGCCGTGCAGATGGCCGGTTTCCGAGCTTTGCGGCGTGTGGAAATCGCTGTGGGCGTCGAGCCAGAGCACGAATTGCGGCCGGCCCAGGGCGGCGGCGTGATCGGCCACACCGGCCACCGTGCCCAGCGACAGCGCGTGATCGCCGCCCAGAAAGATCGGCAGCCCGCGCGCCATCGCCGCGCGCGCGGCGCTGCGCAGGGCGCCGGTCCAGCCGACGGTCTCGTTCAGCCGGTAGAGGCGGGCGCCATCGTCATCGGGCGCATGGGGCAGGGGCTGCAGGTTGCCGATATCCTCGACGCTGTGGCCGAGCGCGCGCAGCGCCGGGGCAAGGCCGGCGGTGCGCAGGGCGTCGGGGCCCATCAGGCAGCCGGCGCGGCGTTTGCCGCAGTCCATCGGGGCGCCGATCAGGATGCAATGGCTGGTGGTCATGTCCGGTCCGTTTCTGTGTCCCTTCCAGAAATCGCGCCGAAATGCGTTGATATATACCCCACATTTTGGCCATATCGGGCAGGAACCTGACAAAACGGTAGGTCATCATGGACAAAACGGACGAACGCCTGCTGGCGGCGCTGCGGCATGACGCGCGCGCCTCGCTGTCGGATCTGGCGTTGCAGCTGGGGCTGTCGCGCAGCACGGTGCGGGCGCGGATCGAGCGGTTGCAGCGGGCGGGGGAGATATTGGGCTTTACCGTGGTGCTGAAGCAGGACGTGCTGCGCGACCCGGTGCGCGGGCTGATGATGATCGGGATCGAGGGGCGCGGGGCGGCGCGCATCACCCGTCAGCTGCAGGGCATGGCCGAGGTGCGCGCGGTGCATTCCACCAACGGGCGCTGGGATCTGATCGTCGAGCTGGGCACCGAGACGCTGGAGGATCTGGACCGGGCGCTGGCGCGCATCCGCATGCTGGAGGGGGTCAGCACCAGCGAGACCAGCCTGCTGCTGTCGACCAGCCGGTCGTCCTGAGCGCTCAGCTGCGGGCGCGGGCGGCGGCCAGCCAGATCAGGGCGAGGCCGAGGGCGAAGATCGCGTTCCAGCTGGCCATCGACAGGCCGAGGAAGTCCCAGGCGACCTCGTCGCAGCGGATCAGCGGGGCCGACAGGATCTGCTGCATCAGCTGGTCCGGCGTGAGCCCGGAGACCGAGCCGGAGGTGCAGGTGCTGGGCCCTTCCCACCAGCCGCGCTCGACCCCGGTGTGATAGACCCCGAGGCCGGAGGTGGTCAGCGCCGCGGCGCCGCCCAGCAGCGGCAGCAGCCGGCCCGGCAGCGCCAGCGCCAGCGCGCCGATCAGCACCGCCGCCAGATGCGGCCAGCGCTGTTCGATGCACAGGTCGCAGGGTGGCAGCCCGCCCAGATACTGGAACCCCAGCGCCCCCAGCAGCAGCGCCGCCGAGCCGCCCGCCGCGATCAGGATCAGGAGTTTGCGCATCACAGATACCTCACCAGGAAGAAACCGCCGGCCAGCAGCAGCACGAAGAGGGTGAAGATCACCCCCAGCCGCCGTTCGATAAAGTCGCGGATCGGCGGGCCGAAGGCGCGCAGCAGCCCCGCCAGCACGAAGAACCGCAGCGCCCGCGCCAGGATCGAGGTGGCGACGAAGGTGACCAGCGGCATGCCGGTCCAGCCCGACATGATGGTGATCACCTTGTAGGGAAACGGGGTGACGCCGGCGGCCAGCACCGCCCAGAATCCGAAGTCGTTGAACTTCTGGTTGAACTGCTCCATCGCGGCGCCCTTGCCCATCGCCTCGAGGATCGGCTGGCCGAGGCTTTCGTAGAAGAAGGCGCCGATGGCATAGCCCAGCAGCCCGCCCAGCACCGAAGCCACCAGCGCCACGCCGGCGATCACCCAGGCGCGGTGCGGCCGGGCCAGGATCATCGGGATCATCAGCACGTCGGGCGCGATCGGAAACACCGAGCTTTCGATGAAGGCCACCAGCGCCAGCGCCCAGAGCGCGCGCGGGTGATCGGCCAGCGCAAGCGTGCGGTCGTAATGGCGTCTGAGCATCTGGCCGGTCCTCGCGCGAAATCAGCAGATCC
>JBFXGQ010000570.1:0-3156 GCA_050177915.1 Pseudodonghicola sp.
ATGGTCGAACGCGCCGGCGCCACCACGGTGGCCGCCACCACCCTGCACGAGATCGTCCGCAAGCTGCCCGACGGCGCGCTGGTGACGCTGACCGCGGACAATGCCGCCGGCCGGCTGACGGTCGAGGCCGGGCGGTCGAACTTCTCTCTGGCGACGCTGCCCAAGGAGGATTTCCCGGTCATGGCCTCGTCGGAATACCAGTCGAATTTCTCGGCCAATGCGGCGGTGCTGCGGCGGCTGTTCGACAAGTCGAAATTCGCCATCTCGACCGAAGAGACCCGCTATTACCTGAACGGCGTCTACATGCATGTGGCCGAGGCCGACGGCCAGAAGGTGCTGCGCTGCGTCGCCACCGACGGTCACCGGCTGGCCCGCATCGACGCCGATCTGCCGGCCGGCGCCGAGGATATGCCGGGCGTCATCGTGCCGCGCAAGACGGTGGGCGAGCTGCGCAAGCTGCTGGACGACGACGACATGACCATCGCCGTGTCGGTTTCCGAGACCAAGGTGCGGTTCGCTACCCCGACCATCACCCTGACCTCCAAGGTGATCGACGGCACCTTCCCGGACTATTCCCGGGTGATCCCGCAGAACAACACCCGCCGGCTCGAGGTCGACGCCGCCGATTTCGCCAAGGCGGTGGACCGGGTCGCCACCGTGAGCTCGGAACGCTCGCGCGCGGTCAAGCTGCAGCTTGAGGATGATCGGCTGATCCTGTCGGTCAACGCCCCCGACAGCGGCGCCGCCGAGGAAGAACTGGCCGTGGCCTATTCCGACGAGCGGCTGGAGATCGGCTTCAACGCCAAATACCTGCTGGAGATCGCCAGCCAGGTGGACCGCGAGAATGCCGTGTTCATGTTCAACTCCTCGGGCGATCCGACCCTGATGCGCGAAGGCAACGACCTCAGCGCGGTCTATGTGGTCATGCCGATGCGCGTGTGATCCGCCGCGCCTCCGGCGGGAGTATTTTGAGCGAGAAGAAGGGGCTGCGATGTCCCTGGCCCTGATCGAGCTGACCCTGTCCCATTTCCGGTCGCACCGGCGCGCGCAGATTGCGGGCGACGGGCGGCCGGTTGCCATTTACGGGCCCAACGGCGCCGGCAAGACCAATATCCTCGAGGCGGTATCGCTGTTCTCGCCCGGTCGCGGGCTGCGGCGCGCGGCGGCGGGCGAGATGGCGCGGCGGCCCGAGGGCCTGGGCTGGAAGTTGACCGGCATTCTGGAGCTGTCGGGCCGCCGCTACGAGATCGAGACCTGGTCGGAGGCCGGCGCTGCGCGGCAGGTGCGGATCGACGGCAAGGCGGCGAGCCAGCTGGATCTGGGCCGCATCGCCCGGGTGGTCTGGCTGATCCCGGCGATGGACCGGCTGTGGATCGAGGGGGCGGAGGGCCGGCGCCGGTTCCTGGACCGCATGGTGATGAGCTTCGAACCCGGCCATGCCGAGGCCTCGCTGACCTATGAGAAGGCGATGCGCGAGCGCAACCGGCTGCTCAAGGATCAGGTGCGTGACGCCCATTGGTATGCCGCGCTGGAAACCCAGATGGCCGAGGCGGGCCACCGTATCCATCAGGCGCGCCGCGCCGCGCTGGCCGAACTGGAGGCGGCGCAGCAGGGCGCCGAGACCGCCTTTCCCGCCGCCGATCTGGAGCTGGTGCAGTCCGAGGGCGAGATGCCCGGGACCGAGGCCGATCTGCGTGCCGCGCTGGCCGCGAGCCGGCCGCGCGACCTGATCGCCGGGCGCAGCCTGGTCGGGCCGCATCGCGCCGATCTGCAGGCCGTCTATGCCGCCAAGGACGTGGCGGCGCGCGACTGCTCCACCGGCGAGCAGAAGGCGCTGCTGGTGTCGCTGATCCTGGCCAATGCACGGGCGCTCTCTGCCCGCGACGGGGCGCCGCCGATCCTGCTGCTGGACGAGGTGGCCGCGCATCTGGACGCCGGCCGCCGCGCCGCGCTCTATGACGAGATCTGCGCGCTGGGCACGCAGGCCTGGATGACCGGCACCGGGCCGGAACTCTTTGCCGAACTGGGCGCGCGGGCCGAATATCTGGAAGTGACCGAAGAGGCCGGCAGCAGCCACGTCGAACGAAAGGACGCCGCATGACACCGCAGCGCGTGACCCTGATCACCCTGGGCGTGGCCGATCTGGACCGCGCCAGAGCCTTCTATGCCGCGCTGGGCTGGGTGCCGGCGCAGGTGCAGGAGGGCGTCGTCTTCTACCAGCTGAACGGGCAGGTGCTGGGCCTGTTCGGCCGTCAGGCGCTGGCGGCGGATCAGGGCCGGCCGCGGGCCGAACTGGGCACCGGGGCGATGACGCTGGCGCAGAACTTCACCACCGAGGCCGGGGTGGACGCGGCCTTCGAGGCCGCGCTTGCAGCGGGGGCAACGATGCTCAAGCGCCCCGAGAAGGTGTTCTGGGGCGGCTATTCGGGCTATTACGCCGATCCCGACGGCCATGTCTGGGAGCTGGCGATGAACCCGTTCTGGCCGCTGTCCGACGATGGCGCGCTGACCCTGCCGGAGGCCGAATGACACTCTCTGCGGGCGATATGCTGCTTTATGCCGGGGCGCTGCTGATCCTGTTCCTGACCCCGGGCCCGGTCTGGCTGGCGCTGATGGCGCGGGCGCTGTCGGGCGGGTTCGCGGCGGCCTGGCCGCTGGCCTTTGGGGTGGCGGTGGGAGACATGGTCTGGCCCTTCCTCGCCGTCGTCGGCATGGCCTGGCTGGTGTCGGAATACGGCGCCGTGCTGGTGGTGCTGCGCTGGGTCGCCTGCGCGGTCTTCCTCTACATGGGCTGGACCACGATCCGCCACGCCGATGCCGAGATCACCGCCAACAGCCGGCTGACCCGCCCCGGCCGCCGCGCCGGATTCCTGGCCGGGGTGGCGGCGATCCTGGGCAATCCCAAGGCGATCCTGTTCTACATGGGGGTGCTGCCGGGCTTCTTCGACCTGGGCGCGGTGACGCGGGTCGACATGGCCGCCATCGTGGCGCTGTCGGTGGTGGTGCCGCTGGTCGGCAACCTGGGCTTCGCGCTGGTGATCGACCGGATGCGGCGGATTCTGGCGACGCCCAGGGCGCTGAGGCGGCTCAATCTCGGGGCCGGTGGGCTGTTGATCTGCGTCGGCCTGATCCTGCCCTTCACCTGACACGAAATCT
>JBFXGQ010000571.1:0-3139 GCA_050177915.1 Pseudodonghicola sp.
AGGTGATCCGCTCCCGCTTCCGGCTGTTCCGCCGGGTCAAGGCGATCACCGCCGAGGCGCAATGGTCCGGCAAGTTCCTGTCCGGCTTTCCACTGTTCTGCCTGGTCGGCATCCTGGTCAAGAGCCCGGACTATTATGACGAGGTGCTGGACCACCCCTGGTTCGTGCCGGCCTGCTTCCTTGTCGGCATCTTCCTCAGCGCCAATCTGATCGTGATGCGGGCGCTGACCAACATCAAGGTATGAGATCATGGGTTTCCTGAACAAGATCAACGATCTTCTGACCAACCAGCTGGGTGAATTCGGGCCGCTGATCGTCGTCGGCGTGCTGGGGCTGTTCATGATCCTGCTGGCGATCTCGCTGCTGCTGAACCAGCCCGAAGATCCGATGAAGAAGCTCAAGCGCAGCGTCGACGAGACCACCAAGGCCGGGTCCAAGACCAAGAAGGAGCAGCTGCGCCAACGGGGCCGCAACGAGAAGCTGGAACGCTTCGCCACCTTCCTGGAACCCAAGGACGCCGAGGAGCTTTCGGCGATGCAGCTCAAGCTGCGGCAGGCCGGCTATCAGTCCAAGGACGCGGTTCGGTTCTTCCACTTCGCGCAATTCGCGCTGGGGATGCTGGGGCTGTTGCTGGGGTTTCTCTATGTGCTGTCGCTGGACGGCGGCCATGGCGGCCTGACCAGCCAGCAGCTGGTGATGTATGTGATCGGGCCCGGCGCGGCGGGTTATCTGCTGCCGAAATACTGGGTCAGCCGCCGGGTCGAATCCCGCAAGGAGGAGATCGCCGCCGGCTTTCCCGATTCGCTCGACATGATGCTGGTCTGCGTCGAGGCCGGCCAGTCGCTGGATCAATCCATCGTGCGCGTCGCAAAGGAGCTGACCGCCTCCTACCCGGCGCTCGCCTCGGAGTTCGAGATCGTCGCCTATGAGATGAAGGCGGGCAAGGACAAGGACCGGGTGCTGCGCGACATGGCCACGCGCTGCGGGGTCGCCGATGTCTCCTCCTTCGTGACGGTGATGATCCAGTCGGCCACCTTCGGCACCTCGATCGCCGAGGCGCTGCGGGTCTACGCCGGCGAGATGCGCGACAAACGCGTGATGCGCGCCGAAGAGGCCGCAAACAAGTTGCCAACCAAAATGACGCTTGCCACAATGATGCTGACGGTGCCGCCGCTGCTGATCATCCTGGTCGGCCCCTCGGTCAACGGCATCATGAATCTGGGCAATATGAGCAACTGACACCATGGCACCACCGGGTGCGACGCGGGTTCCCCCGAAAAGTCGACTGTTCTGGGCCATCGCCGCCGCCGCGGCGGTGGCCGCTTGCGGTCCGGACCGGATCTCCGGCCCGGAGGGCGGCCCCTATGCGCCCGGCATCGACTATCGCCACAGCGGCGTCGACAATATCGAGGTCGCCCATCGCCTGATGGCGGCCGGCGAATACGAACTGGCGATGAACGCCTTCACCCGCGCCGCGCTGGAGGACGGCATGAGCCCCGAGATCCTGACCGGGCTCGGCACCGCCAATCTGGGGCTCGGCCGGCTGGGCCAGGCCGAGGAGATGCTGCGCCGCGCGGTCAAGGAGGCACCGGACTGGCCCGAGGCCTGGAACAACCTCGGCGTCGCGCTGATGGAACGCGGCAAGACCCCCGAGGCGCAGGAGATGTTCCACCGGGCCTATGCGCTGGACAATGGCGAAAGTGACGCAATCCGGGACAATCTGCGCTTGGCCCTCGCAAAAACTGAAATTTCTGCTAATACTGGACCGCAAAACCAAGACTATAAATTGGTGCGGCGGGGCACGAGCGACTATCTGATCCGCACGACACCATGACCGAGGCGAGAGCAGTATAAGGACGCACAACATGCGCCACTTCCTTCTGATTCCGACCTGTCTGGCGGCGGGCCTGGCGCTGGCCGGCTGCGCCGACAAGGGCAGCGAAACGGTCGAACGGGCGTTTCAGGACGTGAATGTCGTCGATGAAAGCAATCTCAATGACGTGATGCTGACGGTGGCCGACCCCAACGAGGCGGTCGACTATTTCACCCGCAGCTCCAAGGCCAAGCCGGAGCGGATCGAACTGCAACGCGGGCTGGCCAAGTCGCTGGTGCGCGCCAAGCGCCATGCCGAGGCGGTGGCGGTCTGGGCCAAGGTGGTGCAGATGCCCGGCGCCTCTGCCGACGATTCCGTCGACTATGCCGAGGCGCTGATCCGCAACGGCGACTGGGACCGGGCGAAGAAGACGCTCGACAGCGTGCCGCCCACCCATGAGACGTTCCAGCGCTATCGGCTTGAGGCGATGGTCGCCGACGCCAACCGCGAATGGTCGCGCGCTGACAGTTTCTACGAGACCGCCGTCGGGCTGACGACGCAGCCGGCCGGCGTGCTGAACAACTGGGGCTATTCCAAGCTGACGCGCGGCGCCTTCTCGGATGCCGAGCGGCTGTTCGGCGATGCGATCCGGCAGGACCCGACGCTGTTCACCGCCAAGAACAATCTGGTTCTGGCGCGCGGCGCCCAGCACAATTACAGCCTGCCGGTGATCCCGATGGATCAGAGCGAACGGGCGCAGCTGCTGCATACGATGGCGCTGGCGGCGGTGAAGCAGGGCGATGTGAACACCGGCAAGGCGCTGCTGCACGAGGCGATCGACACCCATCCGCAGCATTTCGAAGAGGCCGTCCGCTCGCTGCGCGCGCTGGAGGCCAGCTGAGCGCATGGCCATCGACAGCACGGCGGCGCTGTGGTTCCTGCCCTTCGCGCTGCCGATCTGCTTTTACGTCTGTTTCACCGACCTGTCGCGGATGCGGATCTCCAATCAGGCCGTGCTGGCGCTGGCGGCGGTGTTCCTGATCGTCGGGCCGCTGGCGCTGCCGCTGCCCGATTACGGCCTGCGGCTACTGCAAATGCTGGGCGTGCTGGTCGTGGGCGTGCTGCTGACCGCCGCGGGCGCCATGGGGGCCGGCGACGCCAAGTTCGCCGCCGCCGCCGCGCCCTTTGTCGCGCCGGGGGATCTGCGGCTGCTGCTGGCGCTTTTTGCCGCCAACCTGCTGGCCGCCTTCGCCACCCACCGGCTGGCGAAATACACCCCGCTGCGCCGCATCGCGCCGCATTGGCAAAGCTGGAGCACCGGCTGGA
>JBFXGQ010000572.1:0-3139 GCA_050177915.1 Pseudodonghicola sp.
CCGACCAGAACCGGCTCGATCAGCGTGTGCCTGGCCGCCAGGATGGCGCCGGCCAGCGCGTCGGGCTTCTCGGGCGCCACCACGGCGGTGGGGATCGCCGCCAGCGGCTCCGCCATCGCCAGCAGGTGGTCGAAATGCACATGGCGCTGCAGCGTCAGCCCCGGCAGGTCGCCGGCGGCGAAGCTCAGCGGTTTTTCCGGCGCATAGACCTGCGCCTCGCCCTCCAGGATGCGGCTGCCGTCCTCCTTCTCGACCCAGGTGTCGAAACTGGTCAGACGATCCGGCCCCTTGGCGGTCAGCCGGACCTTGACGGTCAGCCGGTCGCCGGCATGGGCGAGCCCGAGAAACCGCAGCGTCTGGGACCGATAGAGCGTGCCGGGCCCCGGCAGCTCGCAGCCCAGCACCGCCGAGATCAGCGAGGCCACCCACATCCCCGGCGCCACCGATTCCGGGTGGCCGTCGCCGTCGCCATCCTCGTCCGGCAGATGCATCGGGTTCACGTTGCCCGAGCTGTTGGCGAAGATGAACAGATCCTCGGCGCGCAGGGTGCGGGTATGCGCCGCCTCCATGCCGATCTGCAACTGGTCGAAGGGGACGTTGTGAATGGGCGGTGTCGGCATCGCCTCGGCCTCCTTGTGTTGGCGCTCTCCGGGCTAGCGCCGGAGGATGACAGAACAGTTAAACCGGGCGGAAGCCGCCGCGACAAGAGGGCGCGCGGACGCGGACGCGCACCCGGCGGCACAACGGTGCGGCACTGGGCGATTTTGGCTGGACGGGGGCGCCGACGGCGGCGGGACCGGCGGCTATTTCTCGTAGACGAAGCAGCGCCCCTCGACCACGCCCTCGGGGCGCGGCAGCTCGGTCAGCGCCTCGAAATACATCCGGTCGGAGGAGACCATCAGCCCGCCCTTGGCCAGCAGCGGCTCGATCAGCGGCGAGACCAGACGCGCGAAGGCGTCGTTCTTGGCCAGATTGTGGCCGCCCAGATCGGCGTGGATCAGGCTGGCGGTGGGGCCGAACCGCTGCAGCGCCTGCGGCAGCGTCTCCCTCACGTCGCCGAGGATGGTGAAGGCCTCCTCGGGCGTCGAATCGGGATGCGAGGCGATGGCGCGCTCGAACACATAGATGTCGCGACCGCGGATCTTCTCGCGCAGGTGGTGATAGGTGCGGCCGTTGCCCAGCCCCAGCTCGAACACCGGCCCGGGCAGCGCCGCGGTGCGGGCGATGGCGTAATCCAGCGCCGCGCGCTGCGAGACCATGCGGTCGATGAAAACATCCAGTCTGCTCATGCCAAGGTTCCTTCCGGCCTGCGGTTTTCACACTCATGCCAAATGCCGCGCGCAATGTGTAGCCGCGATCGGGGCAAATGCCGCCGGCCCGGCCGGGCGGGCATTCCGGGCGGGCATTTGGGGTTTGACTAGCAGGGCGCGGGCACGCGATGGTGTCGGCGAACACCTGTTGGGGGGGTATGACGTTGAATTCGCGTGCGCATCGGCGGGACAGGCGGCCCTGAATGACCCCTGTTCTCTCGGTCGAAAACCTGAGCATCGGCTTCGGCAAGGACGAGCCGGTGGTCAGCGACGTCAATTTCAGCCTGCAGCCGGGCGAAACGCTGGCGCTGGTGGGCGAATCCGGCTCGGGCAAGACGGTGACCTGCCGCGCGGTGCTGCGCATCCTGCCGCGCACCGCGCGGATCCGCAGCGGCCGCATCACGCTGAATTGCGGCGGCACCTCCACCGACCTCACCGCGCTGAGCGAACGGCGCATGCGCGATGTGCGCGGCAACCAGATCTCGATGATCTTTCAGGAGCCGATGCGCTCGCTGTCGCCGCTGCACCGGATCGGCAATCAGGTGAGCGAGGTTCTGTGGCTGCATCGCGGCGCCAGCGAGGGCGGCGCCCGGCGCCAGGTGCTGGAGACCTTCGAGCGGGTCGGTTTCCCCGACCCCGAACGCGCCTATCGCTCCTATCCGTTCGAGCTGTCGGGCGGCATGCGGCAGCGGGCGATGATCGCCATGGCGATGGTGGCCAAACCCGATCTGCTGATCGCCGACGAACCCACCACCGCGCTCGACGTCACCACCCAGGCGCAGGTGCTGGGGCTGATCAAGGAGCTGCAGCAGGAAACCGGTATGGGGCTGATTCTGGTCACCCATGATCTGGGCGTGGTGGCCAATATGGCCGAACAGGTGGTGGTGATGCACCGCGGCCGGATCATGGAGGCCGGCGCCGCCGCACCGCTGCTGCGGGCGCCGGCGCATCCCTATACCCGCCAGCTGTTCGAGGCCGCCCCGGCGATCCCCGAGGCGACCGCGGCGGTGCCGCCGCTGCCCGGGACCGATCTGATCCTCGACATGAAGGCGGTGTCCAAGACCTATACGCTGCGCGCCGGCCCCTCGTGGCGGGCGGATGTGCTGATCCACGCCTGTCGCGGCGTCGACCTGAGCCTGCCGCGCGGCAAGACCCTGGCCATCGTCGGCGAGAGCGGATCGGGCAAGACCACGGCGGCGCGGATCGCGCTGGGGGCCGAACCGCCAGATCCCGGCGGCGAGGTCTGGTTCCGCCCCGACCGGGACGCCGCGCCGGTCGCGGTCCACGACATGACCCGCGCCGAACGCACCGCCTTTCAGCGCGAGGCGCAGATGGTGTTCCAGGACCCCTATTCCTCGCTCAGCCCGCGGATGCGGGTGCTCGACGCGCTGACCGAGCCGCTGGAGATCCACCGCATCGGCAGCAAGGCCGACCGCCGCGACCGCGCCGCCGAGATGCTGCGGCAGGTGGGGCTGAACCCCGACATGCTGCAACGGTTCCCGCATGCCTTCTCCGGCGGCCAGCGGCAGCGGCTGTCGATCGCCCGGGCAATGATGCTGGACCCGTCGCTGATCGTCTGCGACGAACCGACCTCGGCGCTCGACGTCAGCGTGCAGGAGCAGATCCTGCGGCTGCTGGAGGACATCCGCGACCGGATGAACCTGAGCTATCTGTTCATCAGCCACGATCTGGCGGTGGTGGCACGGATCGCCGACGAGGTGGCGGTGATGCGGCAGGGGCTGGTGGTCGAACAGGCGCCGCCCGGGACGCTGTTCCACAACCCCCAGCACCCCTATACCAAGGCGCTGATCGCCGCCCAGCCGCTGCCC
>JBFXGQ010000573.1:0-3131 GCA_050177915.1 Pseudodonghicola sp.
ACATCCGAGTTATAGCCCAGCTCCAGAAAGTCGATCCGGCGCCCGTCGCCGCCATCGGCATCCTTGAGGACGGTCAGATTTCGGGTCTCGGCACCGAAGCGCATCGTCTTGACGGTCCAATCCTCTCCGGTCAGCGTCACATTGGCCCTGAGCAGATCGTTCTTCACGCCGTGATAGATGCTGTAATAGCCGATGAATCCGTCGGACCAGGCAAGATCCGACTGTCCGTCCAGTCGTTTGACATCATGGATGCCATCGAATGTCGCATTCAAAACCGTAACCATTATCTCCCCCCGGAAATAGATTTTTGAAACGTTCGCGGGGGAAAAATACCATGAATTAGCGATTTTCAGAAACGTTTAGCGGCCCCGCATCAAAAGATGCGGAGCCGCCGGCATGAAACTGTAAATCCGAAAGCGGATCAGACCTCGCCGCGCGCCTCGGCCCGGCTCTTGCCCGAGGCGTTCATCGCCAGCGTCGCGGCCATGAAGCCGTCCAGATCGCCGTCGAGCACCCCCTTGGTGTCCGAGGTCTCGTGACCGGTGCGCAGGTCCTTCACCATCTGGTAGGGCTGCAGCACGTAGGAACGGATCTGGTTGCCCCATCCGGCCTCGCCCTTGGCCTCATGCGCCTCGTTGATCGCGGCGTTGCGCTTGTCCAGCTCCAGCTGATAGAGCCGCGATTTCAGCGCCTTCATGGCGATGTCGCGGTTCTGGTGCTGCGACTTCTCGGAGGAGGTCACCACGATCCCGGTCGGATGGTGGGTGATCCGCACCGCCGAGTCGGTGGTGTTGACGTGCTGGCCGCCCGCCCCCGACGACCGGTAGGTGTCGATGCGGATATCGGCCGGGTTCACCTCGATCTCGATATTGTCGTCGACCACCGGATAGACCCAGACGCTCGCAAACGAGGTCTCGCGCGTGCCCTTGCCGAAGGGCGAGATCCGCACCAGCCGGTGCACGCCCGATTCCGATTTCAGCCAGCCATAGGCATTGGGGCCCGAGATCTTGTAGGCGCAGGATTTGATCCCCGCCTCGGCACCGGCTTCCTCCGACTGCAGCTCGACCTTATAGCCGCGTTTCTCGGCCCAGCGGACATACATGCGCTGCAGCATGGCGGCCCAGTCGCAGGCCTCGGTGCCGCCGGCGCCGGCATTGATCTCGAGGAAGGTGTCGTTGCCGTCGGCCTCGCCGTCCAGCAGCGCCTCCAGCTCCTTCTGGCCGGCGCGGTCCCGCAGCGCCTTCAGCGCCTCCTCGGCGTCCTTGATGACCTCGGCGTCGTCTTCCATCTCGCCCAGTTCGATCAGCTCGACATTGTCGTTCAGATCGCGCTGGATCGACTCGTAGACCTCCATCGCGTCGACCAGCATCTGACGCTCGCGCATCAGCTTCTGCGCCGCGGCGGGATCGTCCCACAGGTTCGGGTCCTCGACCCGCGCGTTGAACTCCTCCAGCCGGTGCGGCGCGGTCTCGCGGTTCATCCGCTGGCCCAGAAGGTCCAGCGATTTCTCGATCTCGGCAACGGTGTTCTGCGTCTCGGCGCGCATGGGTCGTCCTGCGGTGGTGCGTGAATTGAGAGAGGGTGATAGACCAGCCCCGGCGGACGGGCAAGGTGGCGCGGGCGAAAACCCGCGACCGGCAGATCAGAGCTCGCGCGCCAGCGCGGCCAGCCTCTCGGCGATGTCGCGGGCGAAGGCGGTCCTGCGATAGGAGATCCCCACCGTCCGCGTGCCCGCCGGCACCCCCTGCACCGGCAGCACCACGATCCCCGGATGCGCCCGGCCGTGCGACATCGGCACGAAGGCGATGCCGATGCCGGCGGCGACCAGATCCAGCACCTGCTGATCGTGCACCGCATGGGCCGGCGCCGGCTGCCGGTCGTCCAGCGGCAGGTCGAAACCGTCGGCATTGGGGCAATAGGGCCGGTGGATGATCGGCTGGCCGCGCAACGCGTCCAGTCCCAGGGCGCCGCGGCCGGCGAGCGGGTGATGCCGGTCCAGCGCGACGCCGAAGCTTTCGGTCAGCACCGGCACAAAGCGATGCTCGGGCGGCACGCAGGTCTCGGTCGTATAGCACAGATCGCAGCTCTCCGGCGCGTCGGCGAAGCGGAACTGAAGGTTGCCCGCCGCCCGCCGCAGCCCGTGCAGCGCCGGGGCGAAACTGCCCAGCAGGATGTCGGGCCGGCAATGGATCAGCACCAGCTGGCGCGGCTGGCGTCTGAGCCGTGCCTCCAGCCCGCTCAGCCGCGCGACGCTCTCCCCCGCCTCGCGATAGAGCTGTTCGCCCAGCGGCGTCGCCGTCAGCCCGGATTTCGAGCGGTGGAACAGCGGCTCGCCCAGCTGGGTTTCCAGCTTCTGGATCGCGGCGGAGACGGTGGGCTGGCTGACGCCGCTGGCCTGCGCGGCCCGGCTGAAGGTGCCGCCCTCGTAGGCGCAGAGGAAATAGCGAAGCGGGGTCAGCTCAATCATAGTCAGTGACTATACGAAGCATAAATTGATTAGTCAAAGACAATGCTTTTGACTCCGGCACATCACCCCGTCACCAAGGAGCCTGACGATGACCACCCAGACCGCCCCGACCGCCCCCGTCGCAGCCATCACCACCCTGCTGCAGAAATTCGCCGCGGCCGATCCCACGATGCTCGATCTGATCGCCGCCGACATCGACTTTCGCATCGACCACTACCGCGACGACGCCGATACCGGCTGGCAGGTCGCCCGCAGCCTGCCCGAACTGGCCGCGGTGATCGGACGGCTGGGGCAGGAGATCTTTCCCCAGGGCACCCGCGCGCTCGGCATCGACAGCCATGCGCTCGGCAACGGCTGGCATCTGACCAACTTTCACCAGCGGTTCTTCTACGGGCTGCAGCAGCGCGAGGTCAGCAGCCTGACGCATATCCTGTCGCATGAGAGCGACGGCAAGGTCGATTACTTCCGCGAGACCGTCACCAATATCGTCGCGCAGTAGGACCGAGGCGGCGCGGACCCGACCGGGTCCGCGCCTGTCCCCATGGGGGCCTCAGAACAGGAAGTCGTCCTGATCCAGCTGACCGCTGCGCACCCCCAGCAGCTGAATGGTGTGGCCGCCGCTGCCGATCACCGTGCTGCCGCCGAATTCGAACAGCGCGGCCTT
>JBFXGQ010000574.1:0-3127 GCA_050177915.1 Pseudodonghicola sp.
AATGACCGCGTTCAGCACCGGGCGGCCGTCGCCGGTGACCGTCAGTCGCCCGTCCGCTACGGTGATCATGCCCAGATCCGACAGATAGTCCATTCTGTCCGTCGGCAAGGGCGCACCAGAAAGCGCGGCAAAGCGACCCATATCTAGACCTTCGGTCAGCCGCATCCCCATCATCAGGTATTCATTGGCCTGATCTTGCGGACGCAGGGCGGTACGAACCGACTCGCCGGAGCCCGCGCTGACCGCCTCGAGCCATCGGGTCGGGTTGCGAAAGGATTCCGTGGCCAGCCTCTGGCCGTTCAGGGTGACGCGGCCATGGGCGCCGGGGCCGACGCCGACGTAGTCGCCATAGCGCCAGTAGATCAGGTTATGCCGCGATTCCGCGCCGGGGCGGGCGTGGTTCGACACCTCATAGGCCGGCAGGCCGCGGGCGCCGCAGATCTCCTGCGTGGCGAAATACATGTCCGCCGACAGATCGTCGTCGGGCAGGCCGCGCAGTTTTCCGGCGTTGTAGCGGTCGCCGAAGGCGGTGCCCTGTTCGATGGTCAGCTGGTAGAGCGACAGGTGATCCAGCGCCATGTCGAGCGCTTGGGTCAGTTCCGCGCGCCAGGCGTCCAGCGTCTGATCCTGCCGGGCATAGATCAGGTCGAAACTGACGCGGTCAAAGCAGGTGCGGGCGATATCGAAGGCTGTGCGGGCCTCGGCCACCGTATGGATGCGACCCAGCCGGCGCAGGTCGGTGTCGTTCAACGCCTGCACGCCCATGGAGACGCGGTTGACCCCGGCGTCGCGGAAGCCGGCGAAGCGTCCGGCCTCGACCGACCCGGGATTGGCCTCCAGCGTGATTTCGATGTCGTTGGCAAAGATCCAGTGTTTGCGCGCCGCCTCGATCACCGCCGCCACGGTCTCGGGCGCCATCAGGCTGGGGGTGCCGCCGCCGAAGAAGATCGAGTTCAGAACCCGTCCCGGGGTCTCGGCGCCGCTGCGCTCCAGCTCGCTCAGATAGGCTCTAACCCAGGCGGATTGGTCGATTTCACGTGAAACATGGCTGTTGAAATCGCAATAGGGGCATTTGGCCTGGCAGAAGGGCCAATGCACATAGAGGCCAAAGCCCCCGTTGCGCCAGTCCTCAGCCAAAGCAGCCTGCGACGAACTTCTCCACCGCCTTGGCGCGGTGGCTGATCTTGTTCTTTTCCCAGCGGTCCATCTCGCCGAAGGTGATGTCATAGCCATCGGGGACGAAGATCGGGTCATAGCCGTGGCCCTGATCGCCGTGCATCGGCCAGATGACCTGGCCGGGCATCACGCCTTCGAACACCTCGTCATGCCCGTCGGGCCAGGCCAGAACCAGGGTACAGCGGAATTGCGCGGTGCGAGGCGAGGGGGCGTCTTTCGCCTCCAGTTCCTCATGCACGCGGGTCATCGCCATGACGAAATCGCGGCCATTGGGGGTTTCGGCCCAGTCGGCGGTATAGACGCCCGGCGCGCCGTCCAGCGCATCGATGCTGATGCCGGAATCGTCCGACAGCGCCGGCAGGCCGGTGGCCTTGGCCGCCGCATGCGCTTTGATCCGGGCGTTGCCGACAAAGGTGCTCTCGGTCTCGGCCGGCTCGGGCAGGTTGATCTCGGCGGCGCCGACCACTGAAACCCCGAAGGGTTCCAGCAGGTGGCGCATCTCGTTCAGCTTGCCCTGATTGTGCGTGGCCACCAGCAGGCGGTCGCCGGCGAACTTGCGGGTCATTCGGTGGCCGCCTTCTGCGCCGCGACCAGCTCGTCGACACCCTTCTGGGCCAGATCGAGAAGCTGGGTCATCTGATCGCGGGTAAAGGTGGCGCCTTCCGCGGACATCTGAACCTCGACCAGACGGCCGGAGCCGGTCATGATGAAATTGCCGTCGACGCCGGCCTCGCTGTCCTCGGGGTAATCCAGGTCCAGCACCGGCTGGCCGGCATAGATGCCGCAGCTGACCGCGGCGACCGGGTCGATCAGCGGGTCGGAGAGCACGGCACCGGCCTTCATCAGCTTGTTCACCGCCAGACGCAGCGCCACCCAGCCGCCGGTGATCGAGGCGCAGCGGGTGCCGCCATCGGCCTGGATCACGTCGCAGTCGATGGTGATCTGGCGTTCCCCCAGCGCCACCCGGTCGACGCCGGCGCGCAGTGCGCGGCCGATCAGGCGCTGGATCTCGACGGTGCGGCCGCCCTGCTTGCCGGTCGCCGCCTCGCGCCGCATGCGGGTGTTGGTCGAGCGCGGCAGCATGCCGTATTCGGCGGTGACCCAGCCCAGCCCGGTGCCCTTGATGAAGGGCGGCACGCGCTCCTCGATCGTCGCGGTACACAGCACATGGGTATCGCCCATCCGGATCAGGCAGGATCCTTCGGCGTGTTTTGTCACACCTGTCTCGATTGAAACCGGGCGCAGTTCGCTTAAATCTCGTCCTGAGGGTCGCATGGGAAATCCTTTGTTATACAGGGGCGGGATAGCGCCGGGTGGGTCTGGTATGCAACCCCGATTGACCCCTGATCGGCCTTCGTGCCATGTGGACTTGAACGGCGCACCGCCAAGGCGACGCGAATGAATGAAGCGACGAAATTGTTGCAGGATCTGAACGACCGGTCGCGTGAAGTGTTCCGGCTGGTGGTGGAATCCTATCTCGACAGCGGCGATCCGGTGGGCAGTCGGACGCTGACCCGTTCCTTGAGCGAGAAGGTCAGCGCCGCGACGATCCGCAACGTGATGCAGGACCTGGAATATCTGGGCCTGCTGGGCAGCCCCCATATCAGCGCCGGCCGGGTGCCGACGCAGAAGGGGCTGCGGATGTTCGTCGACGGCTTTCTTGAGGTCAGCGATCTGAACCCGACCGACCGGGAAAAGATCGACGCCACGCTGGGCAGTAGCAACGCCACCGATGTCGGCGGCATGCTGGACCGGATCGGCGCCGCGCTGTCGGGGGTGACGCGGGGCGCCTCGCTGGTGCTGGCGCCCAAGCACGAGGCCGAGATCCGCCATATCGAATTCGTCTCGCTGGCGCCGGATCGCGCGCTGGTGGTGCTGGTGCTGGCCGATGGCCATGTCGAGAACCGCCTGTTCACCCCGCCGCCGGGGCAGACCCCGAGCTCGATGCGCG
>JBFXGQ010000575.1:0-3121 GCA_050177915.1 Pseudodonghicola sp.
CGATCTAGCCGGTCGACGCCCAGGAGCAGCGCCACCGACAGGGCGATGGCGAAGACGGTCAGCGCCACGGTCAGCCGGCGGCTGAGCAGCGAGAGGGCGGCGAGGCGCAGGAGGCTCATGTCGGCTGGCCCCTTTCGGTCCGGGCGATATCGGAGAGATCGACCGCCCGGCCGAAGCGGGGGGCGAGGCTGCGGTCGTGGCTGACCATCAGCAAGGTAGCGCCGGCCGCGCGGATCTGGGTGAAGAGCAGGTCCAGAAACCCCGCCTGGGCGTCGCGGTCCAGCGACGAGCTGGGCTCGTCCGCGACGATCAGCGGTGGCGATCCGATCAGGGCGCGGGCTACGGCGACGCGCTGCTGCTGGCCGACGCTGAGGCGGCTGGCGGGCGTCGCGGTCATCAGATCTTTGGAGATACCCAGCGCGCCGGCCAGCCGCAGCGCCTCGGCCCGCGGGTCGGGGCAGCGGGCGCGGCGGGCGGGGGCGAAGCGCAGCGGCAGCAGGATGTTGTCGAGGCCGCTGGCATAGGGCAGCAGGTTGAACATCTGGAAGATGATCCCGATCCGCTCTGCCCGCAGCCGGTCGCGGGCGGCGGGGCGCAGCCGGGCCAGATCCTGCCCCATCAGCGCGACATGGCCGGCCTGCGGCGCGACGATGCCGCAGATCAGGCTGAGCAGGGTGGATTTGCCCGACCCGCTGGAGCCCAGCAGCAGCAGGGTTTCGCCCTGCTCCAGCGCGAACTGCGGCACCCGCAGCCGGAAGCCGCCGCCGGGCCAGGCGAAATCGACGTCGCTGAGGGCCAGCGCGGGGGAGGGGGCGGCGGCGGTGTTCAGTGCAGGCTCCGCAGGTCGAGCTCGGGTGCCGCGCGGGTCACCTCGGCCATCGCGGCGCCGGTGGCGCTGACGATCCGGACCTTGAGCTTTTGGGCGCCGGGGAAGCGGGTGAAATAGGCAAAGCCGATGTGGTCCAGCCGGTCGGGGGCGGTGCAGTCCAGCACATAGCGGGCGTGGAATTCCATATGCTGGTAGGTGCCGTCATGGTCATGGTCATGGTCGGTGTGCGCCTGCTCCGCCGCCGGCGCGCCGCCCTCGGCCTCGGCGGTCACCTCGGCGCCGATGACGGTGCAGCCCGCCGCTTCGGGCAGAGTGAAGAGCGTCAGCGGCTGTTCCAGCGCGGTCACCGCCGCCGCCAGCGTGGCGCGGGCCTCTGCCGTTTCGGCGGCCTGTTCGAAGCCGACGATATCGGCGCCGGGGGCGTGCAGTTCCATCGCCACGCCGGTGCCTTCGAGGGCGATATCCAGCGTGCCGGTGCCATGGACATGGGCGCCCAGCTCGCGGGCAGAGAGCGGGGCGGCGGCCAGCAGCGCGAGGCCGGCGGAGAGGAGGAGGCGAGGGGTCACGGCAGGCTCCGGGCGATTGGGGAAGGGATCATGTTACGATATAACGTATCAATCCCCATCTCAATCGTCCCGACGCCCGCCCGGCGGCAGATCGCCGGCGCGGGGCGCATCACGCCCCGGCCCGATGCCGGCGCCAGGCGGCGGTGAGACCGGCCAGCGCCATCCGGGCGGGATCGACGTGCAGGCAGGGCACGCCCTGCCGCTCCAGCGCGGCGGCATAGGGGCGAGTGTCGGCTGGCTCGCCCAGGATGGCGACCTGCTGGCCCAGCCAGTAGGGGCGCGCGGCGGCCAGTTCGGCGCCGGTGAGCAGGCCGCTGAGCCGCGCCGGCGCCGTCCCGGCGGCCAGCCGCCCCAGCGCGTGATCGGCCTGCAGCGCGGCAAGCCCGGCCGCCAGCCGCTCGGGACGCGATAATGTGGTGTCCAGCGCCTCGGCAAAATCCTCTTCTGCCCAGCCCTGATCCGCCAAAGCCTCGTGCAGCAGCGGCGCGGCGGCCAGTGCCGCGGCGAGGGTGCCGGACAGGAAGCTCTGGAAACTCACCACCTCCTCGGCGCTGACCTGCACCCAATGGGTCAGCGGCCCGGGCAGGCAGATCACCCCGTCCCAGCGGGGATTGAGCGCGAAGAAGCCGGCGATCCGCGCCGCCGCCCCGGGCATCAGCCCAGACGGGCTGACCTGGGACAGCGCCGGCAGCGCCAGCGCCCCGGCATCGGGCAGCGGCAGCGGCACCAGGTCGGAGGGTTTCGCCGGCACCGCCTGCGGCGCCACCGCCAGCCCGCAGATCAGCAACGGCCGCGCCGCATCGCCCGGCAGCGCGGCGCGCAGCCCGGCCAGCAGCGGCGCCGCGGTGGCGGCCGGCACCGGCGTGTGGGGGGCGGCGAGCTGCGCGCGATCCAGCACGCTGTCGCCGCGCATCGACCAGCCGCGCGCCAGCCCCGGCTGCAGATCGACCGCGATCCAATCCGTCATCGGCTCAGGCGATGACCTTGCCGATGAGAACCTGCGGCTGCACATCGGTGAAATTGGCCACGTCCTTCATCACCGGGCCCGAGGCGCGCATCGCCTTGTGCATGGCGTCCTTGTCCGGGAACACCATAGTCGCCACCGCGTAATAGGGCGGCGGCACGTCCGGTCCGCCGGCGACGCCCTTGGTCACCAGCGTCTGTTCGATATGCGGCCCCATGTGTTCCTCGACCAGCGGCATATGGGTGCCGAGGTAATAGTCGTAGTCGAACCGTGTCCCGGCCGCGACCGGATAGATGACCTGAAGTGAAACCGGCATGGCTGTCTCCTTTCCCAACTGGATCGGTGATGACCCCGGCGGCGGGCCGCTGTCAACGGCCGGCTGTGGCCGGCGGTGGCCCGCGGAGTCGGCGTCTGCGGGAGATTCGGGCAGGGCGCCCAAATTGCGCCACAGTTCGGACCGGAGAATGCGGCGGGAATCTGGCGCGGTTTCGACGGCGCTGTTAACCTGATTCTGAGACGGCTTCCGTTTCCTCCTCTGCGACAGTTTTGTCTCAGGCTAAGGAATGATTACGTGTTCAATTGAAAACAGGGCCGGATTCCCTAGGTTTGCGACGGGAAACAGATTGTTTCCCCGGAAGTCGTTAAAACTCTAACAGTCAGTGGTAAATCTAATCATGGCGAAAACGGGGCAGAAACGCGACGCGATTTTGCTCCGGGCAGTCCGGATCATCGGTGGGGGCCGATCGGGCTGCTGAAACGCTT
>JBFXGQ010000576.1:0-3115 GCA_050177915.1 Pseudodonghicola sp.
CTGTGGCACCCAAAGAAGTGCGCGCGGCGGGCTACGGTATGCCCGGGCATTACATTTCCGGCAACGATCCCTATGCGATCTTTGACATCGCAGGTCAGGCAATCGCGCGAGCCCGCGACGGCAAGGGTCCGACGCTGATCGAAATCGAGACCTATCGCTTGGCGGGGCATTTCATGGGAGATGCGGAGCAGTATCGCCCAAAAGGGGAGAAGGAAGCGCTGTTTGCCAAGGATCCGATCCCCAAAATGCGCGAACGCCTAATCGCTGAGGGCCATGCCGCCGAGAGCTTAGACAAGCTTGAAGAGCGCGCCGAGGCCCGCGTGGCCGAAGCGATCACCTTTGCCCGCAACAGCGAGTATGCGCCGGAAACCGATGCGTTGACCGCCGTTTTTGTCTGATTTTCCGACCTCCACAAATCTGTGGCATGAAAGGATTTGACCCATGCTTGACCAACCGACCAACGAACGCCGCCTGACCATTGCGCGCGCGATGGCCGAGGCGATGCAGCAGGAAATGCAGCGCGACCCGAGCGTTTTTGTGATGGGCGAGGATATCGCCGGTTTCGGCGGTATCTTCGGCAATACCCGCGGCCTGTTCGAGGAATTCGGCAAGGAGCGGGTGCGCGATACGCCGATCTCCGAAACCGGCTTCATCAGTGCGGCTGTCGGTGCCGCCATGGACGGGATGCGGCCTGTCGTGGAACTGATGTTCGTCGATTTCTTCGGCGTCTGCTTTGACGCGATCTACAATCAGATGGCCAAGAATACCTATTTCTCGGGCGGAAACGCATCCGTCCCAATGGTGCTGATGACTTCAACGGGGGGCGGCTATTCGGATGCGGGTCAGCACTCGCAATGCCTTTACGGGACTTTTGCGCACCTGCCGGGCATGAAGGTCGTTTCACCCTCGAACGCCTATGACGCCAAGGGGCTGATGACCGCGGCGATCCGCGACGACAACCCGGTGGTCTATATGTTCCACAAGCAGTTGCAGGGTATGGGTTGGTTGGGCACCGAAGCGGGCGCGACAGTCAACACACCCGAAGAGGGGTATACCGTCGAGATCGGCAAAGCCAAAGTGGTGCGCGCCGGCACGGACGTGACGCTGGTCGGCCTGGCCATGGGGGTGCACAACGCGCTGAAAGCCGCCGACAAGCTGGCGGACGAGGGTGTCAGCGCCGAGGTTGTCGATCTGGTTTCGCTGGTCCCGCTGGATCGGGAGACGGTGATCAATTCAGTTGCCAAAACCGGTCGTTTGATCGTGGTGGACGAGGATTATCACAGCTATGGCGTGTCGGGTGAGATCATCGCGACCGTGACCGAGCACGATATCTCGAAGCTCAAGGCATCGCCGGCCCGTGTGACCTTCCCGGATGTGCCGATCCCCTATGCGAAGCACATGGAGCAGTTCTGCCTGCCCAATCCTGACAAGATTGTCGCCGCCTATCGCAAGATGTAGAATTTCGTCTCAAGTATAGGAGTGAACGCATGGCGACAGACGTGAAGGTGCCACAGGATCTTTGGGAGGATGACGGCATGGAAGCCGTCATAACCAACTGGCTGGCAAGTGACGGCGCAAATGTGCGCAAGGGCGCTCTGATCGCCGAGATAATGGTTGAGAAGTCGCAATTCGAGGTCACGGCGCCCGCCGACGGAATTCTGACGATCGCGAAACAGATCGATGACATCGTACGCAAGGGAGACGTGATCGGGCAGATCACGTGATCACCGCGGCGGCGACCGACCCTGTGCGGAAACTGGCACTTGCCGATGCACTGGCGTGGGAGGCTGCACGCCTGACCGACATTGCCGTCGGACGCCGCGATGCCGCTGCCCTGCTTTGGTCCTGCGAACCTGCGCTGGTTGCGCCTTCCAAGATGGCCAAGCTTCCCGGTTTCGCCCGCGCATGTGCGCAGGCCGCCGATGCTGGCTGGCCGGTGCATCTGCGCGCCACAGGCGGCGATCTGGTGCCGCAGGGGCCTGACATCGTTAACCTGACGCTTTTGTTTCGCGGGCCGCAGGGCGCGGCGTCCACGCTGGAGAGCGCCTACAAGCGCCTGACTGCGCCGATCCGCGAGGCACTTTCCCAAGCAGGCATAAGCTCTTGCCACGGATCCGTGGCGGGTGCCTTTTGTGATGGCCGGTTCAACATAACCGTGATGGGCCGGAAATTCGCCGGAACCGCTCAGCGCTGGCGCCCGATGGCGGGTGAAATGGCAGTTCAGACCCATGCGATGATGTTGATACGCACCCCGGACGAAAACACGATCACGACGCTCAACCGTTTTTATCTCGATTGTCGAATAAAACGGGTGATCCATGCCAGCGCACATGTCGGATTGCACGACCTGGTTCAACTGGACGATAAGGAAGCTATCCAACACCGTTTCCTCCGCATGATCGCTGATCGGGCACATTTGTGGTCGGCGCCGAGACTGTCATGATGGGGTCTGATGCGGGAGGGGGGCAGAATAGTACGTCCGGCATTGTCAAGTTCTTTCGGTGTGATTTGAAACAGGCCCTTCAGCTGATTTCAAGCCGTCATCTTTGCAGCGTAGGCTGCCCAAAGGCTGACCGCATCCGATCGAGCATGGCGATACGATGTGACGGTGAGGTGATAGCGTCGAGGTTCGAAGACGGCGTCGATTTGGTCATGAGCGGCAAGGAAGCGTTGTGCTTGCCTCGGTGACTTGAGTCGCCCCATGATTTTCTCTCGTAGTCGGGTCGGTCTGCAACTGCCTCCAATCCTGTTGTTGAGGCCTTGGTGAGCACGATGGTCCGCTTCCGGTGATAGTGTCCCAACGCGTAGTGTAGCAGGCCACGCGCGGAGCCCCTCCGGCGTAGCGCAGCGCGCGGCCGGGGGTGGCTCTGGCGGTCATCGTCGATCTTCGGGAAGGTTCGGGTTGCAAGACCTGGAACCGAGAATGGAGATGACGATGACGATGACCGACGGTAAGCGCCTCGGCGATCCCCTACGCGGCGCGGCTTGACGGTATCCCTCCGGCGGAGGCCGTCTGACGGGATTTCGTTGTCGGTGATAAGTCCGACCTTATGGCCGACCATAAGTTCAGACCGGAGATCGAAGTTCTATCTGCCGCAGACGTGCCGCGTCGGCG
>JBFXGQ010000577.1:0-3101 GCA_050177915.1 Pseudodonghicola sp.
CGGGCTTTCGCGCGAAACGGTGGTGACGGCGGCCGGAGGATGACAGGCGGCGCGCGGTGTCCTTTCCTGTAGGGGGTCGCAGAGAGCGGATCCTGCCCCGCGACATCCGGCCCGAGAGGAGAAATGGTCCAAGAGGAGGAAACCAAGGAGGGAGATGAAGCGACAGTCCCTGTCTGCCCCAGTCCATTGCCACCCCCGGCACGGATGGGGCGCAGGTCCTGACGATGGACGACCAGTCCGACGGCGGCCCGAGGCGGAAGAGCTGGCCGCCGTCCGGCAGGCCGGCGCATCGCCGCTGGGCGACGGCGGATGCCGGACGCCCCTTTGACCGCAAGACCGCTGTCACACTGGCCCTTGGCCTCGTTCGCGCCGCCCCCCACTGGCGTTGACGGTCCCGGGACACGGTCGCCACTCACGGCAGGTCGGGGGGGCAGATGCGCCGGCGGCGCGTCCGGGCCGGGCGGTCCGGGCGCGTCTGTTGCGTGGGGTCAGTCGGGTCTCGGCCGGGTCTCAGCGGGCGGCACACTCGGCGGCAAAGGCGCAGAGCCGCTCCAGCGCCGCGGCGAAGGCGTCGTCGGCGATGGTCATCGCCACCCGGACATGGCCGGCGGCGGCGCGACCGAAGCTTTCCCCCGGCATCACCGCGATGCGATGCGCATCCAGCAGCGCATTGGCGAATCCGCTGCCGCTGAGCCCGGTGGCGCGCACGTCCAGCATCAGATACATCGCCCCCTGCGGCGGCAGCATCTTCACCGCATTCTGACCGGCGAGGATCCGTTGCGCCAGCGTCCGGCGGCGGCGGAACGGCGCGGCGACCGCTTCCTCCAGCGCGGGCCCGTGGTCGAGCGCGAAGAGCGCGGCATCCTGCTCGTAGCCCGGCAGCCCGTAGGTGGTATGGGTGGCGAGGTTGACCAGATGTTCGATCGCCGCCTCGGGCCCGACGATCCAGCCGCAGCGCGATCCGGTCATGGCGTGGGATTTCGACATCGAGCCCACCACCAGCGTGCGGTCGGCCATCCCCGGCAGGGCGCGCGGCGTGAGGGGACTGCCGTCCCAGATCTGGGTGTCGTAGACCTCGTCCGAGATCAGCCAGAGGTCATGGTCGGCGCAGGCCTGGCCGATCTCCTCCAGCGTGGCGCGGTCGTAGATGGCGCCGGTGGGGTTGTTGGGGCTGTTGATCAGCAGCGAGGTCGCCTCTGGCACCGCGGCGGCGGCGATATCGGCCGCGCGCGGGCGAAAGCCGTCCTCGGGCCGGGTCGCCACCGGCACCGGCCGGGCGCCGGCGGCGCGCAGGGTGCCGGGGTAGGTGACGTAATAGGGGTCGATGAACAGTGCCGCGTCGCCCGGATCGCAGGTGGCGCAATGGGCGGCAAACAGCGCGGCCTGACCGCCCGGGGTGATCAGCACGTTGTGCCGCCCGGTCGGCACGCCGGTGCGCGCGGCGATCCGTTCCGCCACCCGGTCGCGCAGGGCGGCGACGCCCGGCACCGCGGCATAGCCGGTATGGCCGCCCCGGGCGCTGCGGTCCATCGCGCTCAGGATGGCGGGATCGGTGCGGATGTCATGTTCGCCGATGGTCAGCTCGGTCACCGTCTCGCCGGCCGCGATCAGGGCGCGGGCGCGGTGGTAGACGTCCCAGCCGTCCGAGCCGCCGCCGGTCAGATGTTCGATGCGATGGGAGAGCTGCATGGGATACCTCCGGCACTGGTCTTGCGGCGAGAGGGGCAGAGCCCGCCGGGATTGTCAATCGAGGCGGCCGGGGTGACCTCGGGGCGTGGAGGGCAGGGAGGCAGGCTCGCGGTCTTGGTGCCTTCGATCAAAGCACCTGCCCGGCCGTGAGGCCGGGCCACGCCCGTCCCTCCCCACGGGCGGGCGTTCGTCAACGTCCCGCGCCAACCTTGGGGCATTTTGCGCACGCAGGTCGCGCCGCGATCTGGCGATGCGATCGCCCGCCCGGGGGCGGCCGTGACCCTCAGCGCTCTGAAGCAGCTGTTTTGATGTTTCCTTTCCATCTTCCCTCGGCCGCCGCCGCGTGCTATCGCAGCCCCCATGAACCGCATCTGCCGCATCATTACCTGCTGCATTATTCCCTGCTGATCTCATCAGCGGGCCGGTTTCTGTCGTTTTCATCTCCGAGACAAGTTGCTAAGCCCGCGCCGAGCGCAGCGCCGTTGAGGAGTCCCGTCATGACGACGATCAAACTGCACAACACGAAGACCCGCCGGAAAGAGGTGTTCACGCCGATCGACCCGGACAATGTGCGGATGTATGTCTGCGGCCCCACCGTCTATGACCGGGCGCATCTGGGCAACGCCCGCCCGGTGGTGGTGTTCGACGTGCTCTATCGCCTGCTGCGTCAGGTCTATGGCGCGGCCCATGTGACCTACGTCCGCAACTTCACCGATGTCGACGACAAGATCATCAAGCGCGCCGAGGAGAGCGGCCGGCCGATCGGCCAGATCACCGCCGAGACGACGCAATGGTTCCTTGACGACATGGGGGCGCTCGGCGCGCTGGAGCCCGACGCGATGCCGCGGGCGACCCAATATATCCCGCAGATGGTCGCGATGATCGAAGCGCTGATCGCTGGCGGCCACGCCTATGCCGCCGAGGGCCATGTGCTGTTCGCGGTCGAAAGCTACAAGAACTACGGCGCACTCTCGGGTCGGTCGGTCGAGGATATGATCGCGGGCGCAAGGGTCGAGGTGGCGCCCTACAAGCGCAACCCGATGGATTTCGTGCTGTGGAAACCCTCCGACGCGGACCAGCCCGGCTGGGACAGCCCCTGGGGCCGCGGCCGGCCCGGCTGGCACATCGAATGCTCGGCGATGTCCTATGAGCTGCTGGGCGAGAGCTTCGACATCCACGGCGGCGGCAACGACCTGATGTTCCCGCACCACGAGAACGAGATCGCCCAGAGCTGCTGCGCCCATCCGCAGGGGCATTTCGCGAACTACTGGCTGCACAACGAGATGCTGCAGGTCGAGGGCAAGAAGATGTCCAAGTCGCTGGGCAACTTCTTCACCGTGCACGACCTGCTGGAACAGGGCATTCCCGGCGAGGTGATCCGCTTCGTCTTCCTGTCGACGCATTATCGCAAG
>JBFXGQ010000578.1:0-3100 GCA_050177915.1 Pseudodonghicola sp.
CGCGCACCGCCGCCCCAGCCTGAGCAACAGCGCCAGCGCCGGCGGCAGCAGCAGCGCCGCGCCCAGCATCAGCCCGGCCAGCAGGGCGAAACCGCCGATCAGCCCCGCGATCAGCTTCGGCGCGACAAGGCCTGCTGCGATCAGCGACCCGCCGGCCAGCGCCTGCATCCGGTCGGCCCGCGCCGCCCGCTGCGCCCAGGCCTGCAACCCCGGCGCGGCCAGGATCGGCATCCGGGTGATCCACCACAGCGCATGCAGGCTGGCCGCCAGCGTGCCGGCCAACGCCATCCCCAGCCCACCGGCGACCCAGCCGGGGCGCAGCACCAGACCGCCCGCCACCGGCGCGCCATAAAGCCCGCGCAGCGTCGCCGCCACATCCGGCAGCAGCGCGGCGGCGACCAGATAGCCCAGCCCCAGCCCGAGCAGCCCGCCCAGCAGCGCCAGCGCGATCAGCTCGGCCAGCATCAGCGCGGTCAGCGTGCGCAGCGGCAGCCCCAGCGCGCGCAGGGTGCGGGTCATCGCCCGGCGCTGCTCGAACGCCAGCCCGACGGTGCCATGCACGATAAACAGGCCGACCGCGAAGGACAGCAGCCCGAAGGCGGTCAGGTTCAGGTGGAAACTGTCGGTCAGCCGCGCGGTATCGCTGCCCGCCCGCGGCGGCAGCCGTTGCAGATCGGGGGCGAGCGTCGCCAGCGGCGTCAGCCCCATCGGCTGATCCGGCAGCACCAGCAGCCGGTCGATCTGGCCGCTGCGGCCCAGCAGCCGTTCGGCCAGGCCGATGTCGGTCAGCACCACGCCCGGCGGCACCTCGGCGCTGGCGCGCACCGCCGGCAGCCCGCTGACCTGCGCCAGCCGCGCCGCCAGATCCGGCGCCGCCAGCAGCAGCCCGCCTTGGGCGATCATCTGCGGCAACGCCGCGCTGTCCTGCGCCAGCGCGTCGAAGGCCGGCAGCGGCGGATGGCTCAGCGGGTCGATCCCCACCACGGCGATCTTGTCGCCGCCCAGATCGGCGCGCCCCTCCAGCACCGGCGACAGCTGCCAGCCGGCCCGGCGCAGCGCCACATAGCGGGCCAGCGGGATCGGCCCGCCGGGCGCCTCCAGCCGCGCCAGCGCACCGGCGCCGATCTGCGCGCTGGCCCGGGCATAGCTGGCGCGCGCCTCGGCGTTGATCGCCTGCACCGCCGACCACAGCGCCGTCGCCAGCGCGAGGCCCGCCAGCAGGGTGACCAGCTGCAGCGGATGCCGCCGCCAATGCGACCACAGCGCCTGCAGCGCCGCGCGTCTCATGCGATCAGCCCGCCGCGCAGATGCGCCCGCCGGTCCAGCCGCGCCGCGATCCGCTCAGAATGGGTCACCAGGAACAGCGCCGCGCCGCTGTCGCGCACCAGATCCAGCATCAGCCCCATCACCGCGTCGCTGGCGGTCTCGTCGAGATTGCCTGTCGGCTCGTCCGCCAGCAACAGCGCCGGGCGCATCGCCAGCGCCCGGCCGATGGCGACCCGCTGCTGTTGCCCGCCGGAGAGCTGTTCGGGATAGCGCGCGACCAGATCGGAAAGGCCCAGCCGGTCGGTCAGCGCCGCCACCCAGCCGCTGTCCAGCCGGTCGGCCAGCCGGGCGTGAAAGGTCAGGTTCTGCGCCACGCTGAGCGAGGGGATCAGGTTGAACTGCTGGAACACCAGCGCCACCCGCGACCGCCGCAGCGCCGCGCGCCCGGCGTCGTCCAGCCCGGAATAGGGCTGGCCGTCCAGCGTGATCTCGCCATTGTCGAAACTGTCGAGCGCGCCGGCCAGATGCAGCAGCGTGCTCTTGCCGCTGCCGCTCTCGCCGGTCAGCGCCAGCGTCTCGCCGGCGGCGAGGCTGAGGGACACGCCGCGCAACACCGGCCGGCCGCCGGGATAGCTCTTGGTCACATCGTCGATCCGCAGCAGCATGGGCGCCCCCTCGGTCTCGGGTTTCTGCCTGTCCTCCTTCGGCCCTGGCGCCGCGGCTGTCCACCCCCGGCGGGCGAATTGCCGCCGCTTGCCGCAGGCTGCGGAGTTCCCCGGATTGACCCCGACCCGCCGCCGGAGTTTGGTTCCGGCCAGCAAAGGAGCCCACCATGACCATGACCAGACCCACGGCGGCAATCGCCCTGATCCTGTCGGCGCTGCCCGCGGCCGGCATGTCCCAGACCCGCGAGGAGACCTGTCAGGCCCGCGCCGAACAGCTGAGCGGCTATCGCGCCCCGGCGCTGGCGGGCGAGGCCGGCCAGCTGAGCTATCGGCTCAGCGGCTCGGTCGCGCTCGGCGTCTCCAAAAGCAGCGGGACCGCGGCGCCGGCCGCACCGCCCTTTGCCGGCGCCGCCAGTGCCGAACGGCGCGAGGCCGAGCGGCAGCAGGAGAAGGCGACGCTCTATCAGCGGCTCTACGAGGACTGCATGAAGGAGTGAGGGCGAGACAATATCCCGAGCAAAATATCTCATATATATCAATTAACTATACATCATTACTAATGCATGACATTAATAACTTAAAGTCTTGGATGAAAGGTTAAAGCAAGCCGAGGAATAACTTTAAGTATCGCATGTAGTTAATTGTAATCAATAAGATGGAAGTCAAACCTAAAGCAATGGAGAAACCAGACGCGCCACCGGGGCGGCGTAGCGGACCCAGACCGACTGCGCCGCGAGCCCCTCGCGCATCTCATAGCTGCGCGCGAAGTCCGCGCGCAGCATGGCTTCGGCCCGGGCCGCGAAACCCGCATCAAAGAACAGCGCCATCGCCTCGAAATTCAACAGAAAAGACCGATTGTCCAGATTGGTGGTACCAACCGCCGCCAGGCTGTCGTCGACCACAAAGACCTTCTGGTGCATGAAGCCGTCGGTATAGCGGAACACCCGCACGCCGGCCTCGAGAATGGTGTCGAAATAGGACCAGGCCGCCAGCCAGGGCATCCAGTGGTCCGGCCGGTCGGGCACCAGCAGCCGCACATCGACGCCGCGCAGCGCGGCATGGCGCAGCGCGGTGAGGATATCGGTATCGGGCACGAAATAGGGCGAGGCGATCCAGAACCGCTCGGTCGCGGCGGCGATGGCCGAGAAGAACAGCAGATTGCCGGTCTC
>JBFXGQ010000579.1:0-3087 GCA_050177915.1 Pseudodonghicola sp.
AGGGGGAGGGCGATGTTTTAGGAGAAGAGGAGCCCTTCGGGTTTATTGTGCGTGGCTTCGCATTTTTGGATAATGCAATTGAGATTCCGGAAGGGCTTGATGGTGATTTTTATATATCTGGAGCTCATGGGATAAATAGATCTTTTATCTGCAGGGATTTTGATGTCACGAGCGATCCCAGCTTGATTTCGCTTGCGAGAGGTGAGAGTTTTGGGCTTGACGTAAATGGATTTAGTGGCGCGCCCGCATGTGGATTTGTTTTTTCTGAATGTGGGTTGATTTATTCGAAGTTTGCCGGGATCGTCGCTCGTGGAGGCGGGTCGACTTTTTATATTATACGGGCTTCATGCCTTTGCGATTTTCTCGCTGAGGCGCTTCGAGATTAAACAAGCGCGCCGCAGGCGCGCCCGCGCCCGACCCTCCCCCCAGGGAGGGCGCGTTCCGCACCCACCCTTGGGCCGGGCGCGTGGGCTTGAATGACAGAGGGCGGGCAGGGGATTTCCCTCTCTAAACCTCCGGAACAGACCGCGAACGGATCTTTAACTGCGTCGCGATCCGCGCTAAGTTCCATCCATGAGCAGTTTCGACGATCTTGACGCCTTTGAGGGCGCCGCGCTGTCGGCCCGCGCGATGGCCGCGCGGCCGGCGCCCTATCTGGACGATCTCAACCCGGCCCAGCGCGAGGCGGTGGAGCGGATGGATGGTCCCGTGCTGATGCTGGCCGGCGCCGGCACCGGCAAGACCAAGGCGCTGACCGCCCGCATCGTGCACCTGCTGATGACCGGCCGGGCGCGCCCGAACGAGATCCTCGCCGTCACCTTCACCAACAAGGCCGCCCGCGAGATGAAGGAACGCGTCGGCCGCCTGCTGGGCCAGTCGATCGAGGGCATGCCCTGGCTCGGCACCTTCCACTCGATCTGCGTCAAGCTGCTGCGCCGCCACGCCGAGCTGGCCGGGCTCAAGTCGAACTTCACCATCCTCGACACCGACGATCAGATCCGCCTGCTGAAACAGCTGATCCAGGCCGCCGGCATCGACGACAAGCGCTGGCCCGCCCGCCAGCTGGCCGGCGTGATCGACAGCTGGAAGAACCGCGCGCTGACCCCGGACCGCATCCCCACCGGCGATGCCGGCGCCTATAACCGCCGCGGCGTGGAGCTCTACGCGCAATATCAGGAGCGTCTGCGCCAGCTGAACGCCGTCGATTTCGGCGATCTGCTGCTGCATATGGTGGTGATCTTCCAGACCCACCCGGACGTGCTGCAGCAATACCAGCGCTGGTTCCGCTATATCCTGGTCGACGAATATCAGGATACCAACGTCGCCCAATACCTCTGGCTGCGGCTGCTGGCGCAGGGGCATCACAACATCTGCTGCGTCGGCGACGACGACCAGTCGATCTATGGTTGGCGCGGTGCCGAGGTGGGCAATATCCTGCGGTTCGAAAAGGATTTCCCCGGCGCCCATGTGGTGCGGCTGGAACAGAACTACCGCTCGACCCCGCATATCCTGGCTGCCGCGTCGAATGTGATCCGCGGCAATGCCGGCCGGCTGGGCAAGGAGCTGTGGACCGAGGCCGACGAGGGCGAGAAGGTCCGGCTGATCGGCCATTGGGACGGCGAGGAGGAGGCGCGCTGGATCGGCGAGGAGATCGAATCGATGCAGCGCGGCACCCGCGGCATGCGCCCCTTCGATCTGAACGAGATCGCGATTCTGGTCCGCGCCAGCCACCAGATGCGCGCCTTCGAGGACCGCTTTCTGACTATCGGTCTGCCCTATCGGGTGATCGGCGGCCCGCGGTTCTACGAGCGGCTGGAAATCCGCGATGCCATGGCCTATTTCCGCCTGGTGGTCAGCCCCGACGACGATCTGGCGTTCGAGCGGGTGGTCAACACCCCCAAGCGCGGCCTGGGCGACAAGGCGCAGCAACTGATCCAGACCGTCGCGCGCGCCAATGGCGTCAGCCTGCTGGAGGGCGCCCGGATCGCGGTCGAGGAGGGGCTGATCAAGGGCAAGGGCGGCGCCGCGCTGGGCCAGCTGGTGGCCGACCTGCGCCGCTGGGGCCGGATGACCGGCGATGCCGACCTGACCCATATGGAGCTGGCCGAGATCGTTCTGGACGAGAGCGGCTATACCGCCATGTGGCAGAACGACAAGACGCCGGAGGCGCCGGGGCGGCTGGAAAACCTTAAGGAACTGGTCAAGGCGCTGGAGAATTTCGACAATCTTCAGGGATTCCTGGAACACGTCAGCCTGATCATGGACAACGACAAGGCCGATGCCGAACACAAGGTCTCGATCATGACGCTGCACGCGGCCAAGGGGCTGGAGTTTCCCGCCGTCTTCCTGCCGGGTTGGGAGGACGGGCTGTTCCCGTCGCAGCGCAGCATGGACGAAAGCGGCGTCAAGGGGCTGGAGGAGGAGCGCCGGCTCGCCTACGTCGGCATCACCCGCGCCGAGGAGCTGTGCACCATCTCCTTCGCCGCCAACCGGCGGGTGTTCGGCCAGTGGCAATCGGCGCTGCCGTCGCGCTTTGTCGACGAGCTGCCGGAGGAGCATGTGGAGATTCTGACGCCGCCGGGCCTCTATGGCGGCGGCTATGGCGCCGCGGCGGCGCCCGCCAGTGCCACGCGCGGCACCATCGAGACGCGGGTGGCCGAGGCGAATGTCTATAATTCCCCGGGCTGGAAGCGGATGCAGACCCGCGCCGGCGAGCGTGGCGTGGCGCAGCCGAAGGAGAGCCGGAACACGGTGATCGACCTTCAGGCGGTGTCCAGCTTCACCATCGGCGAGCGGGTGTTCCACCAGAAGTTCGGCTATGGCGCGGTGATCGCGATCGAGGGCGACAAGCTTGAGATCGCCTTCGAGAAGGCCGGGCCGAAAAAGGTGGTGGCGCGCTTTGTCACCGCCAGCGACGACATTCCGTTCTGATCCCGGCGGCGCGTCCGCCCGGCAGGGCCCGATCCTGTAATCTCTTTCTCCCAAGACGATTTTGCGCCGCTTGCGGCGGGCGTTGCTGTGCCGTCAGGAGGCGGGCGGCCCCGGGTCCATCGCCCAGACATGATCCGGCGCGGGAAAAAGCGAAAT
>JBFXGQ010000580.1:0-3070 GCA_050177915.1 Pseudodonghicola sp.
TATTTGTTCTCTTGCGGGTCGAGAGTCAATCTCGGCCATCCCGGAAGTGATCGACGGAACGCGATGCCCTATGGTGACGTAAAGGATTCGCAAGGAGAGTGGCGGGGCGATGTGCAACCTGTATCGCATTACAACCAATCAGCAGGCGATCCGGGATTTCGTGGCCGCCACCCATGACAGCATCGGCAATCTCGAGCCGTCGATCGATGTCTATCCCGACCGCCCGGCGCCGGTGGTGCGCAACACCGATGGCGGGCGGGAACTGGCCTCGCTGATCTGGGGTATGCCCACGCCCATCGAATATCTGAAATCCCATGATGCGCCGGACACGGGCGTCACCAATATCCGCAGCACGGGCAGCCCCCATTGGCGCAAATGGCTCGGGGTTGGGCATCGCTGCGTGGTCCCGGCCACCGCCTTTTCCGAATATGGGCAAAAGCCCGATCCGGTCACGAAGCGCAAACCGCTGCACTGGTTCGCCCTCGATGAGACCCAGCCCCTGTTCTTCTTCGCGGGAATCTGGACGCCATGGCGCGGAACCCGCGGCTCGAACCGAACCCCGCGTCCGGGCGATCATCAGCTGTTCGCCTTCCTGACGAGCGAGGCCAATGGCGTGGTGAAACCGATCCATCCGAAGGCCATGCCCGTCATCCTGACGAGCCGCGACGAAGTCGAGACCTGGGTAGCCATCCGGCGTAGGCCGCGGTTATGCGGCTTTGGCGATCGGGCAGCGCTTCCAGTTCCAGGGAAGTAGTTCCGGCAGGCGCGACAGGGGCAGGTCCGGCATCCGGGCGAGGACATCGGCCAGCCAAGCCTGAGGGTCGATATCGTTCATCTTGGCGGTAACGATCAGGGAATACATGAAGGCGGCGCGGTCTCCGCCGCGTGGAGATCCGGCGAAGAGCCAAGCCTTGCGACCGAGGGCAATACCGCGGAGGGCTCGTTCGGCCGCATTGTTCGTCAGGCAAATCCGACCGTCATCGAGGAAGCGGGTAAAGGCCTCCCAGCGACTACCCTCTTCGAACATGTAGTTGATCGCCTTGGCGACGGGGTTGTGCTTCGACATCCGGGCGCGTTCGGATCGCAGCCAGTCGTGCAGATCGCTGACCATCGGGCGCACCAGCCGCTGACGGGCGTCATGGCGGGCCTCGGCGGTCAGGCCATTGATCTCGCGTTCGACGTCGAAGATGGCATCGAAGCGTTTGACGGCTTCCAACGCGATGGGAGAAATCTCCTCGGCCACCTTTTTGCCCTTCCGGGCCGTAGACTTGATGTCGGCCAACTCGAAGAACTTGCGCCGGGCATGCGACCAGCACAGCGCGCTCAGCACCGGCGCGGGCCTGTGGCTGGCATGATAGAGATCGTTGTAGCCGCCATAGGCGTCGGCCTGCAGGATGCCGGTCCAGCCCGCCAGATGGTGGGTCGGGTGTTCTTTCCTGCGGTCGGTTGAGAAGTAATAGAGCGCTGCCGGCGGCGCCCCACCGGCAAAGGGCCGGTCGTCGCGCAGATAGGTCCAGAGCCGGGCGGTTTGCGTGCCGCCTTTGGCTAAGAGCGGCACGGTGGTGTCGTCTGCGTGCAGCCTCTCGGCGCCGAGGACATGGCTGCGGATCAGTTCGTGGATGGGCTGCAGCGCGACCGCGCAAGCCGCGACCTGATCGGCCAGGGTCGAGAGGCTGATCTCGACGCCCTCCTTGGCATAACGCTCCGCTTGCCGGTTCAGAGGCTGATGCTGTCCGAACTTCTCGAACAACACCATCGCCAGCAGGTTCGGGCCGGCCCAGCCCCGGGGCGTCGGGTGGAACGGCGAAGGCGGCTGGCTGATCTTCTCGCAGTCGCGGCAGGTGAACTTCTCGCGGACGGTCTGGATAACCTTCCACTGCCGCGGGATCACCTCCAGTGTCTCGGTAATGTCCTCGCCCATCTTCACGATGCGCGACGAACCACAGCAAGTGCAGGAGGTCGGCGCCTCAATCACCACCCGCTCGCGGGGCAGATGCTCGGGGAACGGCTTGCGTGCAGGGCGGCGGCGTTCGAAGGCGGCGACCGTCGTCCCTGGGGCCGTTGCCTCAGCTTTGGCCCGGTCATCGGCGATGTCGGTCTCGATGTCCTCGAGCTGCATCTCCAGTTGTTCGATCAGTCGGGCATGGCGTTCGGCGCTATGGCCATATTGCTCGCGCCGGAGTTTGGCGATCTGCAGTCGAAGGTGCCGGATCATGTCTTCTGAGGCCGAGACGATCGCCTGAACCTTGGTCAACTCTCCCTTGGCGGCAACCAAGGCACCCTCTGCGGCAGACGCACGGGCCTCTGCCGCGGCGAGTGCGGCGCGCAGAACAGCGATCTCCGAAGGGGGCTCCGACATGCCGGGAACCTACCATGTAGCACCGGAATAGTCCAATAAAACAAGGTGATTTTGGCTATTAGCCCGCCGAGGCAGGCCGCTGCGTCCAGCGCGGATTACGCCAGTCTATCCCTTCCAGAAGATAGCCGAGCTGCGCCGCCGAAACGGGAACGGCCGCGCCATTCTGGCTCACCGGCCAGATGAACTTCCCGGCCTCCAGCCGCTTCAGATACAGCGACATGCCGACCCCGTCGTGCCAGAGGATCTTGATCAGGTCGCCCTTGCGCCCCCGGAAGCAGAAAATCTCACCGCCATGTGGATCGCGGCCGAGCCCCTGCTGGATCTTCAGCGCCAGGCTGTTCATTCCGCAACGCATGTCCGTCACACCGCCCGCGATCCAGACGCGCGCCCCCGCCGGAAAGGCGATCATCGTGGATCCAGCACGGCCAGCAGAGCCGCCAGATACGAAGGGGCCAGTGAAGCAGGGATCGTCATGCGACGCCCATTCGTCAGCGTGATGTCGATCCGGGCATCATTGACGTCCCGCGATGGCCAGTCCTCTCGCTCAGGCAGGGCGCTTTCCATCACCAGCGGCACGAAACCGTCGCCAGCCTCCGGCGTGCCAAGCGTCCCGCTGCGATACTCGCGCCGCCAAATCGAAAGCAGAGACCGAGAAATCCCATACCGCCGCGCGGTTGCCGAACCCTGCCGGTAGCCGCGCAGGCTCTCCTC
>JBFXGQ010000581.1:0-3067 GCA_050177915.1 Pseudodonghicola sp.
CAGCTTCGCGGGCCGCTCTTTTTCGGCGTGGCGAACGAGATGCTGGACGCGCTCAGCCGGATCGGGCGGACCCCGCAGACCGTCATCCTGCGACTGGACCGCGTGCCCTATATCGACAGTTCCGGCATCCACACGCTGGGGGCCTTCGTCCAGCAGGCAAAGGCAACGCAGACGCGGGTGATCCTGTGCGACATGCGGCCGTCCGTCGTAGCGGAATTACGACGCGCAGAGCCCCCTTTCGCCGGAGCCGAAACGGCCGATGATTTTGCCGAGGCATTGGAACGGATCGATACCCGTCCCTGACGGTCAGAGAAAAAGGGCAGATATCGCGTCCGGACCAGATCGAGCACGATACCTGCCCTGGATACCCTTTCGGGAAAGGATGAACAGGGCCATCCCGCCTTCATCCGGACAAGGGCCGCGAGCGACGAAGGGTGATGCCCTACGAACCCGGTCCAGCGAAGGATTCATTCTTATTCGGCGGGCTTCTCCCGCGAATGTCCCAATCACGACAAAATATTGCTGACAGGTGCACCCGCCGCCTGAAAAGGCGACTGCCTCCGCCACAACAGGACAGAGCCGGCCCCGGACAGTATCCGGAACCGGCCCCCTCCTCTCATAGACAAAACTTAGTGTGCGACAGCGTGCAGCCTGCCGACCATTCCCTCCGGCCCGACAAGATCGACCGACTGGCCGGATGCCCGCCTACGGGCCAGCCATTCGCGCACCATCTCCGCCGTGGTATGATCGATACCGCGCACCCTATGCAGGTCGAGATGCACCGCCCGCCCGGCCGGAATGCTCTCCAATATGCCGGTCAGACGGGTCAGGCTGACAAAAGTCGCCGATCCTTCCAGCCGCAAATGGCTGCGGTCATCGCCATGGTCCTCATCCACCTTCAGGCGCAGACTGCTGCGATGGGGGATAAGTTCCAGCAACGACAGCGCGAGGCCGACCAGCACGCCGGTCAACAGGTCCGTCGTCACCACCAGCACGAAGGTCGCCGCCCAGATCGCGGCGGGAAGCAGACCATAATGCTGGAACAGATGGCGCACATGGGTGACGCTCACCAGCCTCCAGCCGGTCACCACGAGGATACCGCCCAGCGCGGACATCGGGATTTCGCGGAGCAGCCAGGGCAACAGGGCGACAAAGCCCAATATCCACGCGCCATGCATGATTGCGGACATACGCGTCACCGCGCCCGCCTGCACATTGGCCGAACTGCGCACGATCACGCCCGTCATCGGCAAAGCCCCCGCCGCGCCGCATAGCAGGTTGCCGACGCCCTGCGCCCGCAATTCCTTGTTGTAATCGGTCCGCACTCCATCGTGCATCCGGTCGACCGCCGCCGCGGACAGCAATGTTTCAGCACTGGCGATGAACGCAATGGCAAGCGCCGTCAGCAACAGCGACGGGCTGGCGAGAATACCGAAGGCTTCCGCCGGCGGCACATCCACCGCGCCCATGATCGATGCAGGCACATCGATCCGCGCGACGTCCAGTCCCAGGCCGAAGGCCAGCAGCGTCGCCGCCATCACCCCCAGCAACGCACCGGGAACCAGCCTCAGGCTGGCCGGACGCCATTTTTCCCACGCCAGCATCGTCGCGATAGTGACGAGGCCAAGGATGAGCGCGAACTCGGTCGCACGCATATCCCCCGGGTTGAGACCCAATATCTGCCCCGGCATCGCCGCGAGATTTTCAAGACCGCTGGAAAGCGGCTTGTCATCGAACAATATGTGAAACTGGCCAATGACGATCAGCGCGCCGATACCGGCCAGCATCCCCTGCACCACAGCGGGCGAGATCGACCGGAACAACCCGCCCAGCTTGAAAACGCCCGCAACGAACTGAAGCACGCCCGCGAGGATCAGCACCGGACCGAGCGCGCTCAGCCCGTGATCGCGGACGAATTCGAACACGATGACGGCAAGGCCCGCCGCCGGACCGCTGACCTGCAATGGAGACCCGGCCAGCAGGCCGACGATGATACCGCCGATAATGCCGGTAATAAGCCCCTTTTCCGCAGGCACGCCCGATGCGATCGCGATGCCCATACAAAGCGGCATCGCCACCAGAAACACGACGATGGACGCGGTGAAATCCCGCACCATGATCGGCCCCGAAAATTTGTTCCTGAGTGCGTCTATCACTCCGCCGCCTCCACGAAATCGGCGGCCAGACGGCGCGAAGAAGGCACCGCGACCGGCAGCGGCTGATCCTCACGCAGCGGCGTGAAACGGCCGGTCACCCCGTCCAGGCCGAGAATTTGCCCGGCATGGATGTCGACGAACCAGCCGTGCAGCGCCATTTCGCCCCGCGCCAGCGCCGCCGCCACGGACGGATGGGTGCGCAGATGCGCAAGCTGGGCAACGACATTTTCAAGGCTGATCGCGCGGACCTTTTCCTTGTCGTCCATGGCGGAATAGCAGCTTTCGACGACATGGGTCGCGGCGGAACTATGCCGCAACCAGGCCGCGACATTTGGCATGCCGTCGAGTGACCCCGGCTGGCTCAGCGCCTTCATCGCGCCGCAATCGGAATGTCCGCAGACGATGATATCGCGCACGCCCAGCGCCATCACTGCATATTCGACGGTGGAAGAAACGCCGCCATTCTGGGTCGCGAAGGGCGGCACAATGTTACCGGCATTGCGACAGACGAACAGATCACCGGGCTGAGCCTGCATGATCTGTTCAGGCACGATCCGCGAATCCGCGCAGGAAATCATCAGCGCCTTCGGGCTTTGCCCGTGGGTGGCAAGCTTGCCGTAAAGGTCGGCACTTCCCGGAAACACACTCTTTTCAAAGTGGAAAACACGGCCGATCAATTCATTCATGGTCGTTCTCCATACAGTGGAACCCGGCACCGCGCGCCGGTATCGGCGCCTACAGAGCAGGTTCGATCCTTCCGATCGGCCTTTGGGCGGCAACGGAGATCACCTCCGAGACCGGACCATTGCCCGTCGAACCAGCCGTGAATTTACGCACCGCCTTTTGCTGACGAAGAACACCCGTGTAAGGAAATATTGCTGCACCGCGGCATGACGCCGCCCGGCGCGTCT
>JBFXGQ010000582.1:0-3035 GCA_050177915.1 Pseudodonghicola sp.
GCGACCCGCCCGGCCGAGAGCACCGCGTACCAGGCGGTGAGCGCCGGCACCCCGAGCGCGGCGCCCTCGACAAAGCTCATGTCCGCCGGCAGCGGCACGGCGCGATGGGCGGGCAGGCGGACATAGTCCGCCGCGGTGCCGTCATGGCCCTGCCGGGCGGCGCCGTGCAGGAACACCCGCTGGCCCAGTCGCGCCCCGGGCACCCCGGCGCCGAGCGCCACGATCTCGCCGGCGCCGTCGCTGTGGGGGATGACGCCGCCGGCGGGCACGGTGCCGCCCAGCCAGCCCGACCGCTTCTTGGTGTCATGCGGGTTCAGCCCCGAGGCCGCCACCCGCACCAGCACCTCGCCCGCACCGGGCTGGGGCAGGGGGCAGGTCTCCAGCCGCAGCACCTCATGGGCGGGGCCCTGCGCCCGGTAGCGGATCGCGCGCATCGTCTCGGGCAGGGTCATGCGTGGTTCCCGTTTCCGGCCATCGACATCAGCGTCAGCGCCAGCGCCTGGGCGCGCGGCACGAAGGTGGCGATTTCCAGGTATTCGTCCGGGCTGTGCGCCAGCGCCCCCACCGGCCCGGTGGCGCAGATCGTCGGGATGCCGAGATCGGCGGTCAGGCCAGAATCGGCGCAGGAGCGGGTGAATTCGCCCTCCAGCGCCAGCCCGGCCTGCGCGGCACAGCCCTGATAGAGGTCGAACAGCGCACCCTGCGCCGGGTCCTGCGCGACCGGCAGGAATTCCCCGATGATCTCGATCTCGCCGGTGGTCTCCGGCACGCTTTCGGCCAGCGCGATCTCGGTGATCGCCGCGATCAGCCGGTCGCGGTCGGCCGGCGCGGTATAGCGCAGGTCGATCTCGCAACTGGCGCCGGGGGCGACGGTGTTCACCGATTGCCCGCCAGAGACCAGGCCCACGTTCACCGTCACATCCGCCACTTGATCGGTCAGCCCGTGCCAGGCCTCGATCTTGCGGGCGGTGGCCAGGATCGCGCTGCGCCCGCGCTCGTAATCCAGCCCGGCATGGGCGGCGCGGCCGGTGACCTTGGCGCGGAAGAAGATGCCACCGCGCCGGGCCAGCACCACATTGCCGCTGATCCGCCCGGGTTCGGCATTGAACACCGCCTGCGCCCGGCCGGCGGTCTCGCGGATCGCGGTCTTGCAGGCGGGGGTGCCGATTTCCTCATCCGAGGAGAACAGCGCCAGCAGCGGCGGATGCGGTAGTTTCAGCGCGGCGAAGGCGGCCATAACGAAGGCGTTCATCACCAGACCCGCTTTCATGTCCGCCACGCCGGGCCCATAGGCGCGGCCGTCGCGGATGGTGAAGGGGCGCCGCGCCGCCTCTCCGGTCGGAAAGACGGTGTCGCGGTGGCCCATCAGCAGCACCGGCGCCTGATTGTCCGATCCCGGCAGCTCGGCGATGAAGACGTCGCCGTGATCGGACAGCGGCAGGCGCGACACCGCGATTCCCCGCGCGGTCAGAAAGCGTTCGATCGCCTCGCCCACCGCGTCGACCCCGGCCTTGTCGTAGGAATTGCTGTCGATATCGACGATCTCGCGCAGCAGCTCCAGCATCGCGGGTTCCCGCGCTGCCAAAAAATCCATCATTTGCCTTGGCTCTGCGGCAACCGCCCCGGTCATTGGCTCGGTCATCTCTGAATCTCCGTCTTTTTCGGATTGGCGGCTTGACAGGTGCCGCAAAAGTATCTGACCAACAGACTGTCATGTTGTCTGACAGAAAGCAATCGCGATGACCTCTTCCGCCCTCTCCACCCAGCCCGATGCCGGAAAAATCCGCGCCCATGTCACCCGGATCGTCACCGAGATCCCGTACCGCGCCGCGGGGTCCGAGAACGGGCGGCGGATGGCGGAGTACAGCCGCGACGCGCTGACGGCGGTGGGGGTGCGTGCCGAGATGCACGAGCTGCCCGCGGTGGTGAGCTTTCCCGAACATGCCGAACTGACGGTGCGGGCGCCGGTGGAGATGAGCATTCAGGCCAATACGCTGGGCCACAGCCTGCTGACCCTGCCGGAGGGCATGCGCGGCGAGCTGGTCTATGTCGGTTCGGGCGCCTTCGCCGATTACGAGGGCAAGGATGTGCGCGGCAAGATCATCCTGACCGAGCTGTCCTATTCCCCGGCGCGGCATGAAAAGCAGCGCATCGCGGCGCTGAAGGGCGCGATCGGGGCGGTGATGATGAACTGGGGGGCGCCGGACAACACCGCCGTGCCCTATGGCTCGGTCAAGCCGGTCTGGGGCAATCCGACGCCCGAGAATGTCGACAGCGAGATGCCGACGATCCCCTGCATCGGCATCTCCCGCGCCGCCGGGCTGGAGCTGAAGCGGCTTTGCGGCGAGGGGACGGTCGATGTCTGGCTGCGCACCCATGTGGAAAACGGCTGGCGCCCGGTGCAGATCACCGTGGGCGAGATCGCCGCGCCCGCCGACAGCCCCGAGCCCGAGGACTTCGTGCTGGTGGGCGGTCATCAGGACAGCTGGCCCGGCCAGCAGGCCACCGACAACGCCGCCGGCAGCGGCTGCCTGATCGAGCTGGCCCGGATCTTCGGCGAGAACCGCGACAAGCTGCGCCGCGGGCTGGTGTTCGGCTTCTGGACCGCGCATGAGACCGGGACCATGGCGGGGTCGGCCTGGTTCGCGGACCGCAACTGGGACCGGCTGCGCGAGAATGCCGTCGCCTATCTGCAGATCGACCAGCCCGCCTGCGCCGGCGCCACCGCGCGCTGGGGTACCTCCTCGAACGCCGAACTGAAGGGCTTTCATCAGCGCATCGAGGCGGCGCGGCTGGGAACGGTGCCGCATTACTGGCGGCGGCAGCTGAAGAACGGCGATTCCTCCTTCTTCGGTCTCGGCATCCCGATGTTCCACGGCGAGGGCGCCTATTCCGAGGAGGAGCTGAAGACCTCCGCGCTGGCCAATCTGGGCTGGTGGCACCATTCGATCGAGAACACGCTCGACAAGCTCGATTGGGACTGGATGCAGGTCCATATCGAGATCTACGCCGCCTATCTGTGGGAACTCGCCACC
>JBFXGQ010000583.1:0-3032 GCA_050177915.1 Pseudodonghicola sp.
GTGCAGTTCGGCGCCTATGTGCCGGGCTGGTCACGGATGGTGCTGGAGCTGGCGGCGCCGATGGCGGTGACCGAGGCGGGGCTCAGCATCGACCCGGTGACCGCGGCGGCGCATCTGGGGCTGCGGCTGCGGCCGGTGTCGCAGGCCGATTTCGCCGCCCATGCCGGGCCGCCCTACGATCCGCGCTGGGATCTGCCCGACCCGGCGCCGGTGCCGGCGCCCCGGATCAAGGATCCCGACGCGGCGCTGATGGTGGTGATCGACCCCGGCCATGGCGGCATTGACCCCGGCGCCGAGGCGGGCACGACCACCGAGAAGGATCTGATGCTGACGCTGGGCCGCGAGCTGCGCGAGGTGCTGCTGCGCTCGGGCGGTTTCGACGTGGTGATGACGCGCGAGGACGACCGTTTCGTGTCGCTGGAGCGGCGCATCGCGCTGACCCATCAGGCAGGCGCCGATGTCTTCATCTCGCTGCATGCGGATTCCCTGTCCGAGGGGCTCGCCCATGGTGCCACCGTCTACATGCTGTCCAAGGACGCCTCGGACGTGGCCAGCGCCCTCTTGGCCGAACGCCACGACCGCGCCAACCTGTTGTCGGGTGCCGATCTGAGCGAGGCCGACGACGAGGTGACCGACATCATGCTCGACCTCGCCCGGCAGGAGACCCGGCCGCGGACCGAGGCGCTGGCCAAGGCGGTGATCTCGGGCATGACCAATGTGGGCGGGCCGATGAACCGCCGGCCGCTGCGGGCGGCCTCCTTCTCGGTGCTGAAGGCGGCCGACATCCCCTCGGTGCTGATCGAGGTGGGATTCCTGTCCAGCCCGCGCGATTTCAAGAACCTGTCGGACCCGGACTGGCGCGCGGGCATCGCCAGCGGCATCCGCAATGGCTTGCAGAACTGGCGCAAGGCCGATCTGGCCCGGCGTCCGCTGGTACGGCAATAGGAGGGCGCGATGGACGAACGGCTGCGCATCATCAATCTGGGCCTGCCGAAATCCGGCACCACCACGCTGGGCGTGGCCTTGGGCAAGGCCGGGCTCAGGGTGGCGGACTGGCGCATCCGCAAGGGGCAGACCGAGGACCGGCGCATCCTGTTCGGTTTCGTCGGCGATCATCTCTATCGCGGCTATTACGAGACGGGCGATCCGCTGGCGCTGCTCGACGACTTCGACGCGGTGACCGAGATGAGCGTCGCCTCGCATGGCCAGTCGCTCTGGCCGCAGATGGACTGGGGGCTGCTGGCGGCGATCCGGCAGCATCATCCGAACACCAAGTTCCTGCTCAGCCACCGCGACCCGGCGGCGCTGGTGAAATCCATGCTGGGTTGGTCGAACCTGGGCAAGTCGCGGCTGCCGCAGCAGAACATCCCCGGCCTGCCGGCGGGCTACGGCGCCACGCCCGAGCAGCTGACCCGCTGGATCGAAGGGCATTACGCCTTTTGCCGCCGGGTGTTCCGTGACGATCCGGATTTTCTGGAATACGACCTGACCGACCCCGAGGCGCCGACCAGGATCGGCGCCTTTCTGGGGATCGACCTGCCGTGGTGGGGTCGCGCCAATGCCAAGGACCGCGACGCCGAAGAGGCCGAGACCGAGGCGATGACCAGGACGGTGGCGGCGCCCGCCGTGGCGCGCGGGGCCACGGCGCCGCGCCGGGTCTATCTGCATGCCGGCGCCCATCGCACCGGCACCTCCAGCCTGCAGCTCTGCCTGGCGGAGAACCGCGAGCTTCTGGAGGGGCGCGGCTATGCGCTGGCCTATCCGGCGCGCGACGGGGCGCCGGAGGGGCGGCTCAAGCTGAAACTGCCCGAGCCGCGCCACGAGGGCGCCGATATCGACCGGCTGACCGACCGCGCCGCAAGGGAGATCGACCAGATCGCCGGCGCGCGCGACCGGCTGATCCTGTCGGAGGAGAATGTGCCGGGCCGGATGATGCATTTCTATTCCGGCCGGTTCTTTCCGGCGGCCGAGACCCGGGCGCAGGCCCTGGCGCAGGCCCTGGGGGGGCCGGTGGGTGGGCCGGTGGCGCATCTGGTCTATGTGCTGCGCGCCTATGACGGCTTCTTCGTCTCGGCCCATCGCAAGCGGGCGGTGCAGCGCAGCGTGCCGGATTTCGCCAGCTTCCGCGCCCAGCTGCGCGGGCTGGATCGCGGCTGGCCCGAGCTGATCGCGCTGTTGCAGAGCCATCTGCGGCCCGAACGCTTCACGGTGATCGACTATGGCCAGCGCGGCCAGAGCCGTGATCTGCTGGCGCGCCTGTTGCCCGATGTGGCGGCGGCCGAGCTGCGCGAGCCTGCGCAGGTGCTGAACCTCAGCGCCACCGACCGGGCGCTGGAGGCGATCCAGGCCCGCTTCGCCGCCGAGCCCAGGCTGGCGCAGGCCGAGATCGACCGGCTGATCGCCGCCCATGCCGAGGACCGCGCCGACCTGGGATTCGCGAGTTTCCCCGAGACCGAACGCCGCGACTGGCGGGATCGTTACGCCGCCGACCTTGACCGGATTGCCGCAATGCCGGATATCGCGCTGGTCCGGGCCTGAGCGGTGGCTTGCCGTGATCGGCCCGTTTTGACCGACAAGACCGGCGGCACCGGCGTCAACCTGCCGGTTCCTGTTTTGACCCCCGCGCCGCGGGTCCCTATATAGGGGCACCGCGCGAGAAAAGGCTTCATTGTGGTTCGGTTCATCTTCTCATTCTTCGGGGCGATCTTCAGCCTGGTGACGCTGGGCATCTTCATGGCGGCATTGACCGTCGGCGGCGTCTTCTGGATGTATGCCCGCGATCTGCCCAGCTACGAGGCGCTGGCGCAGTACAAGCCGCCGACCATCAGCCGGATCTATTCCGGCGAAGGCCAGCTGATCGACGAATTCGCGCAGGAGCGGCGGCTGTTCACGCCGTCGGACGAGATCCCGGATCTGGTCAAGCAGGCCTTCATCTCGGCCGAGGACAAGAACTTCTACCAGCACAAGGGCGATGACATCCGCGGCATCATCGCCGCCGGGGTCGAGGCGATTCGCTCGCGCGGCAAGAACGT
>JBFXGQ010000584.1:0-3028 GCA_050177915.1 Pseudodonghicola sp.
CGCGGGTTCTGGAGCCAGGTGGGGAAGATCGAACAGACCGGGCCGCGCTCGGTCCGGCTCAGCTTCAACACCCAGGATCGCGAGCTGGCGCTGCTGGCCGGCATGCGGCCGATCCTGAAGAAGGCGCAGTGGCAGGACAAGGATTTCACCGCCTCGGGGCTGACTGAAGTGCCGATCGGCACCGGCGCCTATGTGGTCAGCGGTTTCGAGGCCGGCCGCTATGTCACCTTCCGGCGCAACCCCGACTATTGGGGCCGCGACCTGCCGTTCCGCCGCGGCACCCAGAATTTCGACGAGATGCGGATCGAATTCTACGGCGATGCCACCGTGCTGTTCGAGGCGTTCAAGGCCGGCGCCCTGTCGGCGGTGCGCGAGTTCAATGCCGAGAAATGGCAGCGGCAGTACGATTTCCCCGCGGTCCAGCGTGGCGATGTGGTGAAGACCGAGATCCCGAACCAGCGCCCCTCCGGCATGACCGGGCTGGTGATGAACACCCGCCGCACCCCCTTCGGCGACTGGCGCGTGCGCGAGGCGCTGATCCAGGCCTTCAACTTCGACTATATCAACGACACCATGACCGGCGGCGTGCAGCCGCGCATCACCTCGTATTTCTCCAACTCGGTGCTGGCGATGCGCCCGGGCCCGGCGACGGGCCGGGTGCGCGAGCTGCTTGAGCCCTTCGCCGCCGAACTGCCGCCCGGGGCGCTGGAGGGCTACGGCCTGCCGGAAAGCGACGGCACCGCCCGCAACCGCGCCGCCCTGCGCCGCGCCATGGCGCTGCTGCAGGAGGCCGGCTGGCAGGTTCAGGACGGCGAGCTGCGCGATGCCGACGGCGCGCCGTTCCGCTTTTCGGTGCTGCTGCGGCAGGCCGACGGCGAGATGCAGCGGGTCGTCGACATCTATGCCGAGGCGCTGCGGCGGCTCGGGATCGAGCTGCGGGTCGAGACCGTGGACGACGCCCAATATGCCGCCCGCATCGCCGCCTATGACTTCGACATGACCAACTTCCGCCGCGACCTGACGCTGTCGCCGGGCAACGAACAGCGGCTCTACTGGGGCAGCGCCGGGGCCGGGCAGCAGGGCTCGCGCAACCTGATGGGCGTCGCCTCGGGCGCAGTGGATGCGATGATCGGCGCCATGCTGACCTCGGAGAGCAACGAGGAGTTCACCGCCGCCGTGCGGGCGCTGGACCGGGTGCTGACGGCGGGCCGCTACGTGATCCCGATCTGGGCCTATGACGTCAGCCGCATCGCCCATATCCGGCAGATGAAATACCCCGCCGACCGGCTGCCGATCTATGGCGACGGGTCGGAGTACATGCCCAATGTCTGGTGGTACGCGACGGAGTGAATATATTTCATGAAAACATAAAATAGAAATTGCCCTGCGCTCCGCACCGGCATAGGCAAGGCCAAGACATGAGGCCGGAAGGCCGAGGACGGAGAGCAGGATCATGGGCATTTTCGAACGGCTGCTGTCGCTGTGGGTGGCGCTGGCCATCGTCGCGGGCGTGACGCTGGGCAATCTCGTCCCCGGCCTTTTCGTCGCCATCGCCGGGCTGGAGATCGCCCATGTGAACCTGATCGTCGCGCTGCTGATCTGGGTGATGATCTATCCGATGATGGTGCAGATCGACTTTGCCGCCATCGCCGATGTCGGCCGCGCGCCGCGCGGGCTGTTCCTGACGCTGGCGATCAACTGGCTGATCAAGCCCTTCACCATGGCGGCGCTCGGCTGGCTGTTCTTCCGGGTGATCTTCGCCCCCTGGGTCGATCCGCAGACCGCCGGCGAATATATCGCCGGGATGATCCTGCTGGGCGTCGCGCCCTGCACCGCCATGGTCTTCGTCTGGAGCCAGCTGACCAGGGGCGACCCGAATTACACGCTGGTGCAGGTGTCGGTGAACGATGTCATCATGATCTTCGCCTTCGCGCCGATTGCCGGCTTCCTGCTGGGGATTTCCGATGTCGCGGTGCCGTGGCAGACGCTGCTGATCTCGGTCGTGCTCTATGTGGTGCTGCCGCTGGTGGCCGGCGCGCTGACCCGGCGCCGGCTGGAACGTCGCGGGGCCGCGGCGCTGGCCGGGTTCCTGGCGCGGCTGAAGCCCTGGTCTGCGGTCGGGCTGCTGGCCACCGTGGTGCTGCTGTTCGGGTTCCAGGCCGAAACCATCCTGGCCCGCCCGGTGGCCATCGCGATGATCGCGCTGCCGCTCTTGATCCAGACCTATGGCATCTTCGCCATCGCCTATGCGATGGCCCGCGCGCTGCGGCTGCGCCATGCGGTGGCCGCGCCGGCCTGCATGATCGGCACCTCGAATTTCTTCGAACTGGCGGTGGCGGTGGCGATCTCGCTCTTCGGGCTGAACTCCGGCGCGGCGCTGGCCACGGTGGTGGGCGTGCTGGTCGAGGTGCCGGCGATGCTGTCGCTGGTCTGGTTCGCCAACCGCACCCGGCACTGGTTTCCGGCTTAACTCAGTCGCTCGCGCCGAAGAGCGAGCCGCGCAAGCGCCGGACCGGGGGCTGGCGCTGCGCCCTCTGATCGGTGCGCTTTATCCCAGCCAAATCCGGTGGACATCCGAACGGCGCGCCTCCCTCGACACAGCGCCAGACCGCGGGGACGGTCCGGCGCTTGCGCGGCGGCCTGCGGCCTTGATACCGCGCACGAGGGCTTTGGCTCAGAAATCAGCCACGACCGGCAACCCGGCAGAAGCCGTAACCTCACCCCAGCGAGGTCACCCAGAGGATGGTCGCGTCCTCCTCGCTGACCGAGACCACGTTGTGCCCCATGGTCGCGTCGTAATAGGCGCTGTCGCCGCGGCGCATCTCGATCGGCTCGTAGAACTCGGTATAGAGCATGATGACCCCGGTCAGCACGTAGAGGAATTCCTCGCCGTCGTGGCGCACCCAGCCGTCGAATTCCTCCATGCTGCGGGCGCGCACCCGGGCGCGATAGGGCAGCATCTGCTTCTTGGTCAGCGTCTCGGCCAGCAGCTCGTGCTCATAGGTGGCGGTGGCGTAATCCGCCCCCT
>JBFXGQ010000585.1:0-3019 GCA_050177915.1 Pseudodonghicola sp.
ATGCACGGCTGGTCGAAGCCATCCTGGAACGCGCCGACCTTCGGCAAACCAATCTCGAGCACACCGACCTTCGGCGTGCCAACCTCCGGGGCTCGGATCTCAGCGGAGCACGGCTGATTTCGGCGAAGCTGGAAGGGGCTGATCTGCAGGGCGCCGTCCTCGTCAAGGCCAGCCTGGCCGGCGCCAGTCTGATGGATGCGGATCTGCGCGACGCCGATCTTTCCGGAGCCGATCTCAGCGAGGCGGACATCCATGGCGCCGATCTGTCGGGGGCATCGCTGGGCAATGCCATATGGACGGATCGGCGCCGCTGCCGCCCGGGTTCGGTGGGTGAATGTGAATGAGAGGAGACGCGTGCCGTGATCGGATGATCCGGCGGTATTCAGCAGGACGCCAGGTGGCGAGCCATCATATCCAGCGAACTGCAATCCTCGAACAACTGTTCCGCAAGGGCGCGAATGGTATCTTCGGAGAGTCCGACGAGTTCGAGAGATCGCGGCGGCAGATCCGCATCCGGTGCATCGCCGATATCCAGGCCCTTGAGCACGTGATCAGCGATCATCACGAGATGCGGCAATATCGCGTGCTCACCGCTGTAGTCGGGATTGTGATGTTCCCGCAGAGTGACGATGATCTCGTCCGGCATGCGCCATGAGTACATCAGCCATGCGCCGATCTGCGCGTGGCCCATCTCCAGGATATTCTGGGCCTGCCCCATCCCGAGCACGCACTTTTCCAAAGCCGTCACCGGCGACTCCGGGTGAGCCGCGACCAGCTTGTTGAGAAGCTTGAACTCGGGTGGAAACAAGTGACCCAGAAGCAGGAAACCGAAATTGTGCAGCAGCCCGGCGAGGTAAACCATGCCGGGCTGCGGCCGGGTCTGCGGCGGCATGCGCTTCGCCAGGGCCTGTACCAGCGCCGCCGTGTAAACGGCATGACGCCAGAAGGCATGCAGGCCCAGCGGGCCGTCGACAGGATTATGAAATGACCGGCCGGTCGCCAGGCCCAGGGCCATGTTCATCACCAGATCGAAACCCAGGACCCGGGTTATGGCGTCCTGTATCGAATTGATCTTGCCGCGATAAGCGTAGAACGGCGATGCGGCATAACGTACCACTTGTGCCGCCAGGCTGGGATCGAACTCTATGATCGCGGCGAGATCGGCGACTGACGCGTCGGGATTGCCGCGCAACTGAAGAATCCTTCGCGCCATTTCGGGCATCGGAGGCAGCTCGTACACCTGCTCGATCCGGCGGCGGATCTCACCGGCTAGAGTCGGTTGCTGACTGGCCTGCTGCATCGTCTGATCACACTCTGGGCTGCTGGTCGCGGCCGGCGGGTCCGGCGCTGCAAGTGAATGCCGGATACCCCTGCAAATCCCGCGGATCTAGCCTAACAAAGGCCGCCGCGCATACCAAGCCGCCGGCCAGCCCTTCGAGGCCGCCAGCCCGGAATCCCCTCCGGGTCCCGGCCATGCATCACTGCGGTTTGATTTCTGGAAGGGGCGGGTCCGACCACCCCCGGGGAACGCCTGTCTGCGACAGACCTAGCGGCTGTGCCGGCGCCGTCCTTGACGGCCGCGCACGCAAAAAGGGACGCAGTTCTCAATGGGTCAGTTCAATTGCACACGCTGGCCCCAGGGCACCTTGGCCTTGCCCTTGACCAGCCACAATACGGGGTATAGCGGTTCCTGTTCCGGGAATTCGCCTTCCGCATCCGTAAAGTACACCAAAAGGTCTGGTTGGCGATCCCGCCTCCTGGCCCAGTCGAACACCGGTGTGAAGCGTGTGCCTCCGCCGCCGGTGAAGTCCCGCGGCAGCCTGAATTCCTCCCAGGGCTCGAACTCCCATGGCCCATCCTCGGCAAGGTGCGCATCGCAGGCCTGCAGCGTGATGCGAGCGCGAACCTGCCCCTTGATCGCATCAATCTCGGACATGAATTCGCAGATCTCATCCGGAGAAATCGAGCCGCTGGTGTCCAGAGCCACGACGATATCCACCTGGGCGCTGCGCAGACTCGGCAGAATGGCCTGGCCTTCGCGGCGTGACGGCCGTGAATAGGTATAGTCGTCACGAGCGATCGCCGTCATGTATTTCGCCAGCAGCATCCGCCAGGGCAGACGCGGCTGCAGAAGATGATCCACCAGCCGCGCCAGCCCGCCGCCGAGCTTCCCTGCGCGCATGGCCTGCTGCGCGGCTCCGGCCAGACGCTGCTGCCACTGAACCGACAGCTGCTCGCGCTCGGTCTCGCTCAACGGCTTGGGCTGCGGCGCACCACCGCGATCGGGATCGGCCTCGGCGGTAGTACCGCCCCCTGCCCCTTCTTGCCGTTGTGAACTTTCGCCGCCACCCGAGCCGCGCCCCCCCTCGCTCTCTTCGCTGTCGTAGAGATGGTCGTCAAGCGTTTCGGTTTCGTCTTCCAGGTCGGCGATGGCGGGGTAGATCTCCTCCGCCATCATGCCCTCGAATTCGACCATATGGAGGACACCGGGCGGCGGCTTGAGACCGTCCTTGATCAGCAGCGGGTTGATCGCCAGATCGCAGGCGATGTCCCAGCGGTGCTTCGAACGGTGCTGGCGCCGGGCGAAATGCGACAGAGCGCAATGCAATGCCTCGTGTGCGAGCATGAACTGCGTCTGATCGAGGGTGAGGCCGTCGATATATTGCGCGTTGTAATAGAGCGCGCGTGCATCGGTCGCTGTGGTCCTGCACCATTTGGGATCGCCGGCGATCATCGGCAACCGCAGCACCAGCGCCCCCAGAAACGGCTTGTCCAGGATCAGGCGCGTCCTTGCCGCGCTGAGTTTGGTTTCAACGTCAGAAGTCATAAGGATCCAGACACGGGCGTTGCCCTGTCCAGCCGGCTCCGGCCCGTACGTTGGCAGCTTGGTCTCCGCTCACATGTCATACAACATCACGTCTGCGACCGCTTTCGCCCATGCCGAGAACTGCGGCACGGCGAACAGATCCTGACCGATGGCCCGATGCATGTCCGAGATCAGCATTACGCCCATTTCACG
>JBFXGQ010000586.1:0-3018 GCA_050177915.1 Pseudodonghicola sp.
GGCCCGGCTGACCGACCTGCCGATGCCCCAGCCGGGGCCCGGACAGATCCGCGTGGCAATCCGCGCCTGCGGTCTGAATTTCGCCGACCTGCTGATGCAGAAGGGGACCTATCAGGACACCCCGCCTGTCCCCTTCAGCCTGGGCATGGAGGTTGCCGGCGTGGTCGACGCGCTGGGACCCGAGGTCACGGGCCTCGTCCCGGGCGACCGGGTGGCGGTCTATTGCGGTCAGGGCGGGCTGGCCGAATTCGGCGTGTTCGAGGCGGCCAGAGCGGTGAAAATCCCCGAAGAAATGCCGTTCGACCATGCCGCCGCCTTCGTGATCGCCTATGGCACCAGCCATATGGCGCTGGATTATCGCGCGCGACTGCAGCCGGGCGAAACGCTGCTGGTCACCGGTGCCGCCGGCGGCGTCGGGCTGACGGCGGTGGAGATCGGCAAGCTGATGGGGGCCACGGTGATCGCCCAGGCGCGCGGCGCCGACAAGCTGGCCGCCGCGCAGGCCGCCGGCGCCGATCACCTGATCGCCGAGGGCGAGGACCTGCGCGCCCGGGTGCTGGAGCTGGGCGGTGCCGATGTGGTCTATGACGCGGTCGGCGGCGATCTGTGGAAGGCCGCCTTCCGCGCCTGCAACCCCGAGGCGCGGCTGCTGCCGATCGGCTTCGCCAGCGGCGAAGTGCCGCAGATCCCCGCCAACCATCTGCTGGTCAAGAATCTGACGGTGATCGGCTTCTACATCGGCGGCTATCTCAAGTTCCGGCCGCAGGCGCTGACCGACAGTCTGAACACGCTGATCGGCTGGTATCTGGACGGCCGGCTGAAGCCGCATGTGAGCCATGTGCTGCCGCTGGAACAGGTGGCCGAGGGGATGGAGCTGCTGCGCAGCCGCAAATCGACCGGCAAGATCGTGATCACCATGTGAGTCTCCCCCGGGGGACCGCATCGCATCCACGAACGGCGTCGAAAGCCCCCGAATACACCGATAACCTGTTTCCACGGAACCTCGGAGCCAATGCCCCTTGCGCGGAACAAGCCTGAAGGGCGCCGCGCAAGCGCCGGACCGTCCCCGCGGGCCGGCGCTTGGTCGACGTGGGCGCGCCGATCATGTCTCGCACGGATTTGGCTGCCATAAAGCGCGCCGACCAGCGGCTGCTGCGCCACCCCACGGTCCGGCGCTTGCGCGGCTCGCTCTGTGGGGCGAGCCGCGATAAAGGCCGGAAGGAACCGTCAGACGGCTACGGAACGTTCCCCTAGCTCGCCGCCCGCAGCTGCGAGCCGCCGAGGCTGTTGAAGCTCTGCCGGATCAGCGCCGCCAGCTCCCCCACCAGCGGGCTGTTCGGCGTCTCGCCGCCATAGAGGTTGATCTGCTGCACCGGCAGGCGCGGCAGGGTGCCGCCGTGGTCGATCAGCTCCTGATGCGACGGCTCGGTGCCTTCCAGCAGCACGGTCACCGCCAGATCGGCGCTGACCGTCGCCTCGATGGTGCGGTCCGATTCGCTGTCCACCGCCATCTCCCAGACGATGCCCGCATCGTCCAGCGCCGCGGTGGCGATCGGGCGGAAGATGCAGTGCCGGCAGAAGGCGACCCGCAGCGGCCGCTGCCGCCAGACCGACCCGTTGCGCGCCCCCACCCAGCGCAGCGGCATGTTGTGGATGCTCTCGCCGCCCTCGCCGACATCGCTCTCGGTGGTCAGGATCAGGTCGTAGGCGCCGCGCGAGAACCCCTCCTTCAGCCGGCGGGTGGCGGAATCGGTCAGGTTCACCTTCACCCGCGGAAAGCTGGCGTTGAACCGCTGCAGCACCCGCGGGATCACCGGATGCACGATGTCATGCGGCACCCCCAGATTGACCTCGCCCTCGAAGGCCTGGTCGGTCAGCCGCGCCATCACCTCGTCGTTCAGCGCCACCATGCGGCGGGCATAGCCCAGCAGCTGCTCGCCCGAGGCGGTCAGCTGGATCCCCCTGCCCGACCGATCGAGCAGCTGCAATCCCAGCAGTTCCTCCAGCCGCTTGAGCTGCATCGAAACCGCCGATTGGGTCAGGTGCAGAAACCCTGCCGCCTTGGTGACACCGCCACTGTCGGCCACCGCGACGAAGGAGCGGAGCGTGGTGATATCGAGATTTCGCATTATCACAAACCCTGATGCTTCAGATCAAAAACATTCGTTTTCAAAATGAACCACACTCCCTCATATAGATCAAGAGATTTGATGAAACCTAACGAGTACATCACAAAACCGGAAAGGATATGTGAGATGTCCCTGATCGCCGCCCCCACCCGCCGCCGCGCCCATCGCTGTGCCCGCCGCGCCTCTGCCCTGTCGCAGCTGGGCCATATGATCGCCGTCTGGCGCCAGCGCCGGGTGCTCAAGGCGCTCGACGATCGCGCGCTGGACGATATCGGCCTGACCCGGGACGAGGCCGAGACCGAAGCCGGCCGCCGGTTCTGGGACGCGCCGGAAAGCTGGCGCCGCTGAGCCCGGCGCCGGATCCGCTGTCCGCGCCGCACCGCACCGTCCCGCAGCCGACCGGGACCGCAGGCCGCCGCCCCCCGGGCGCGCGGCCCCGTTGTTGCCGCCACCGCCGAAAAACCGCATCCGAAGCTGCCTAAATTGCGACCTAAATCCTTGAAATGAAGGGACAGCTCTCCAATATTCAGGGGTGATCGCCGATCCCGCCAGACGGGACGGTTCCAACGGGATTTTATTGGAGACCATCAATGGCTGAATTCGACACAATCCGGACGGCTGCCGGCGCGCGCAGCGCCCAGATTGACGAGGGCCTCCGCGCTCATATGAACAAGGTCTACGGCACCATGTCCGTGGGCATGCTGCTGACCTTCGCCGTGGCCTGGGCCGTGGGCACCAGCCCCGAGCTGCTGGGCGTGTTCCGCGACCCGATGACCCTGCGCCCGAACATCCTGGGCTGGATCGTCATGTTCGCGCCGCTGATCATGGTCTTCGCCTTCGGCGCCGCGCTGAACCGGCTGTCGGCCGCCGGCGCGCAGCTGTTCTTCTA
>JBFXGQ010000587.1:0-3006 GCA_050177915.1 Pseudodonghicola sp.
CGGGATATTTGCGGAAAGATGAAAGGAGGGGCGCGGGTTCGCACAGGGCGGCGGTTGGCGCGCCGCGATGGGGGCGTCAGAGGGGGGCGTCGGGGCCAAGGGCTGCGGTCGTGAACCGTTTCGTAACGTCTTTGCGCCACCGTGGGACGGACGGTGCGGCGAGGATTGCGGAATGGAAAGGAGGGGGAAACGCTCGTGGCGTTTTGGCGCGGTGCGCTGGCTGTGCCTCGCCTGGGGGGCGGCGGCCTTGGCGGGGTGCGCGGGACCGCCGAAGGTGGAGGAAGGCTCTGCGCTGCGCATCGTCGTGCTGCATCAGCCCCATGCGCGCGCCTATGCCGGGGCGGTTGCGGGACTGCGCGGATGCAACGGGATGGAAAGCCGCCATGTCGAGGGGCAGATCTATCCCGGGCGCGGGTTCGCCGAGGCCAGCCTGTGGCAGAGCCGGCTGGGGGTTGGCCGGCCAATGCTCCTTGCACGGTTTACCGCGATTTCGCCGCGCGAGACGAGGCTCGATGCGGTGTCATTGCTGGCGCAAGACCGCGACGGTGCGATCAGCTGGCTGCAATACTGGGCGAAAGGGGGGCAGGCCTGCCCGAGGCTGCGCTATTCCGAGGCTCCGCCGCCGGTGTGATCGCGGAGCTCGTGCCAAAACGGACGTGACCCCCTGTTGCGGGGCGGGATGCTCGATTATACCCGGACGGGATCGGAATCGCGCCCGGCCGTGGGCGCCGCAAACAGGAGAGCCCCCGCATGGCAGGATCGGTGAACAAGGTCATTCTCGTGGGCAATTTGGGGCGCGACCCTGAGGTGCGCACCTTCCAGAACGGCGGCAAGGTGGTGAACCTGCGGATCGCCACCTCGGAGAACTGGCGCGACAAGGCCACCGGCGAGCGCAAGGAACGCACCGAGTGGCATTCCGTCGCGATCCTGAACGAGAACCTCGGTCGCATCGCCGAGCAGTATCTGAAGAAGGGCTCGAAGGTTTATCTGGAAGGTCAGCTCGAGACCCGTAAGTGGCAGGACCAGAGCGGTAACGACCGCTATACCACCGAAGTCGTTCTGCGGCCCTATCGCGGCGAACTGACGCTGCTGGACGGTCGCGATGGCGGTTCGGCCGGCGGCTCGTCGTCGGGCGGTTCCTATGGCGGTGGTTATGACGACGGTCCGTCTTATGGCGGGGGGGCGTCGTCGTCCCCGGCACCGCAGCAGGGTGGCGGCCGGTCGAATTTCGACGACGAAATTCCGTTCTGAGAGCGCGGGTTTCCGGCTGCGGGAGAGAGCTCCGGCGACGGGTCGGAGGCGTTCTTTGCGCGTGGCGGATGCGCGACGATCTGAGCCGGCCGGTGGCCGGGCAAGGCATTTCATGGACGGCGGCCGGAAACCCGGCCGTCGTCTTTTCTTTTCCTGTAATGGCATGTTCCTTGATGGTTTGAGAACGGCGCCGCGATGTCCCGGGCACGCCCGGGAGGGGACTGCCTCCGGACCATTTTCACTTGCATGAGGCTGTGGCGATTTGCGCGGGGGGGGCGTTGCCATCCGAAGCGGTCGTGTGGCAGGCGCTCTGAGCGGGAGCGGGGGGCGGAACCCCGGGCCCGGTTGCCGCTTCCCGGAGCCTGCCGTTCCTGCGTGGTCCGTGCGACACCGGGCCATGGCTTGTTGAGGGGCATTTCCCGATGTCCATCCGGACGGGGGCTTTTGTCGTGGCGAAGAGAGGTGCTGTGTAGGGGTTAGGGCTTCGTGAGAAAGCGGTCGTGCAGGGGGCACCGGAACGATGGTCCGGAGCCGTCACGGACCGAGAATTTCCGGCCGATACGGGCCGTCGCGGGCCGCGGCCGGACCCTCCGTCCCGTCAGTTTTCAGAATGAGGTGTTTTTCCGCCCAATGGCCTGTTCGGTCCGCAGCGCGATCCCGCCCCGCTATCAGGCGCATCCCGCGACGTTCTCAGTGGAAATCGCGGCTTGGAAACAGGCGTTTCGCCTGGTCCCGGGGGTGGCGGGCGGCGGCGGCCGGTCTGGTGCGGGGAGCGCTGTCGGTCTGTGGGGTCGTTTCGCCGATCGCCGCCCCCAGCGGATGACCGAGCCGCGCGAGCAGCTCTGAACGGTCCTCGATCCGGTTCGCGATGACATGGACCACGCCGCTTTCGCGCTGCAGATACCCCGTGACCTGAAGCAGCCGCCCGCCCATCACCACGCGGCGAAATCTCTCGTAAACCTTTGGCCAGACGACGATATTAGAAACCCCCGTCTCGTCCTCGAGGGTCAGGAACACCACGCCCGAGGCCGTGCCCGGCCGCTGGCGCGTGATCACCAGGCCGGCGACCGCAACGGCGCCCGTAGGCGCCCCGGCCAGCGCCGCGTGCGGGATCGTGGTGCGCAGATGGGGGCGCAGCAGCTCTATCGGATGGGCGCGCAGGGTCAGGCGGGTGGCGATGTAATCCTCGACCACCTCCTCGCCCAGGTGCATCGCGGGCAGGGCGACGACGGGTTCATGCCCGCCCTCGCCGTCGAGCGGGTCGGCGAACAGCGGCAGCGGTGCCGGGGCCCGGATGGCGCGCACCGCCCAAAGTGCGTCGCGCCGCGTCAGCCCCATCGGCGCGAAGGCATCGGCCTCGGCGAGACGTTCCAGAACGGCGGGGGGCAGACCCGCGCGCAACCACAGGCTTTCGGGATCCGGATAGCCATTTCCCCGCGCCGCCGCGATCCACTCGGCATCGGGCGCCCTGAACCCGCGGATCTGGCGAAAGCCGAGGCGCAGCGCCAGCGCGCCGTCCGGGCGCCGTTCCAGGCTGTTGTCCCATGTCGAATGGTTGACGGAGACCGGGCGCACCTCGACGCCATGTTCGCGCGCGTCGCGCACCAGCTGCGCGGGGGCGTAAAAGCCCATCGGCTGGCTGTTCAGCAACGCGCAGGTGTAGATCGCCGGGTGGTGCCGCTTCAGCCAGGCCGACACATAGGTCAGCATCGCGAAGGCGGCGGCGTGGCTTTCGGGAAAGCCGTAATCGGCGAA
>JBFXGQ010000588.1:0-2997 GCA_050177915.1 Pseudodonghicola sp.
CCATAGAGCAGGTCGTCGCCGCAGAGCCCGAGGAGCCGGTCCTTGCCCGCGTCGCCATGGAGCGTGTCGCCGCCGGTGCCGCCGTTCAGCACCTCGTTGCCCTTGCCGCCGCGCAGCAGGTCGGCCCCGGCATCGCCGTTCAGCGTGTCGTTGCCCTCTTCGCCCGTCAGCAGATCGGCGCGGTCGCCGCCCGACAGCCGGTCGTCGCCCAGCCCGCCGCGCAGCACGTCCTCGCCCCTGCCGCCGGAGAGCCTGTCGTCGCCGGCCATGCCCAGCAGTACGTCGTCGCCATCGGTGCCGGCCTTGACGTCGTCGCGGGCGGTGCCCTTCCAGAAATAGTCCGGCGCCTTGATGACGGTGCCCTGGGTGGATTCGACGTAGTGGAATTGCAGCGTATTGTTGTCGTGGAAGGTCAGCAGCACATTGCCGTCCTTCATCGTGGTCAGCTGCATCTCCTCCTGTTGCTGGGTCTGCGGATCATGCGCCACCTGCGGGCCGGTGATCAGGGCGCCGTCGGGGGTAAAGACGCTGACGACGATGTTGTAGTCGTAATTGGTATAGGAGGCGGGGAAGTCGCGCTCGTGCCAGGCGATCACCAGGTTGCCGTCCTTCATCTCGGCGATGTCGAAGGACTGCTTGTAGGTAAAGTTCTGGCGGTCCGGGGTGGCGACGGTGACGATCTGCCCCTTAGGGCTGCCATCGCTCTTGTGCAGCTGATAGCGCAGCGTGTCATGGGCGGTGCCGCTGCCCTGGAACAGGGTGACGAAGCCGCCGTTGGCCAGCGGCGCGATCTGGATGCCGCGGTCGTCGTAATAGGAGACCGTGCCGCTGCCGATCAGCCGCTCGGCGCCGACGGTGGCGCCGTTGGGCCTGTAGAGCTGCAGGTGGATGCCGTCGCTTTCCCACCAGCTCAGCGCGATGTTGCCGTTCTTCAGCGTCCCGCCGGCGGGAATGTCGGTGCCCAGGTCGATGGTCTTCAGCACCTTGCCGGCGTCGCTGTAGAAGGTGCCGGAATGTTCGTAGTCGCGCTGGTCCTCGGCGCGGTTGCGCAGGGCGACGAAAAAGCCGCTGCCGGTGTCGGTCACCTTGAGGTCCTCGATCCAGCCCTCGGCGATGATCTTCTGCTTGCCGTCGGTCTTGCCGGTGGCGGTGTATTTCTGCAGCACGACGGTGTCGCCGCCATAGAGCACCGGGGCCGTGGTGGTCGGCCGTTCGACCGCCAGAACGAAGCCGCCGTCCGAGGTCGCGGCCAGTTGCGGCGCATGCATCCGCAGCCAGCCGCCCCAGCTGCCGCTGGGCTCGGCCTCGATGGTGTCGAGCAGCTTGGTTTTGCCGGTGTCGGGGTCGAACTGATAGACCGAGGCGTATTTGCCGTTACCGGTGATGCTGGCGGTGATCACCTTGCCCGACCCGAGGACGATCGAATGGGGTTCCTCCGCCACCGCCGCCAGGGCGTCGCCGCTCAGAAGATATTGCTTGCCGATATATCCAGCCATGAAACGCGACCTTGCAATGGGGTGTCTAGAAATGGTGGGGGGCATCTGCTGCCTTACCCTTGGTAATGCAGACAGGGTTGCTGCGGGATCGGCAGTCGCGCAAGGAAAAATTCATCTATTTCGCAGCGCATCGGGCGAAATCGGCCGGCGGGTCCGGTCGCCGCGATGGCGGGCCACGCCGATCCCGAGGTCGGCAAAATCCCGCGGTTGTTAAAAGTGCCTTTCAGATACCTGTTTTGACCTGAATCAAGGTTTCGCCGCGGTCGCGGCGGCAGGATCGCGGCAAAACGCATGAGGGTTCACATGACCGACACCAATCCCGCCGACCGGGGCGATCTGCCCGAGGCCGAGTTTCATCGCCTGTCGCATTTCCCGATCACCTTCTTCGCGATGGTGATGGGGCTGATGGGGCTGACCCTGGCGCTGCACGCCGCCCAGCAGACGCTGCCCTGGGCCGGGCCGCTGGGGCAGGGTGCGATGTATCTGGGCACCGCGGTCTTCGTGGTGATCGCCGCCTTCTACCTGCTCAAGCTGCTGCGCTACCCGGCGGCGGTCAGGGGCGAATGGGGCCACCCGGTGCGGCTGGCCTTCTTTCCGGCGGTGTCGGTGTCGCTGCTGCTGACGGCCACCGCCTATTACGCCGTCGATCCCGACCTGGCGCGGGGGCTGTGGATCCTCGGGGCGGCCGGGCAGGGTATCCTGACCATCGCCGTGGTCTCCGGCTGGATCAGCCATCGGCCCTTCGAGGTCGCGCATCTGACCCCGGCCTGGTTCATTCCGGCGGTGGGCAATGTGATTGTACCGATCGCCGGCGTCCGTCTGGGGTACATTGAGCTGTCGTGGCTGTTCTTCTCGGCCGGGATCATGTTCTGGATCGTGCTGCTGACGCTGGTGATGAACCGTCTGGTGTTCCACAACCCGATCCCGGCACGGCTGTTCCCGACGCTGGTGATCCTGATCGCGCCGCCGGCGGTGGCCTTTGTCGCCTATTACCAGCTGGTCGGGCAGATCGACCCCTTCGCGCATATCCTGCTGAACGCGGCCTATGTCTTTGCGCTGCTGGTGCTGGTGCAGGTGCCCAAGCTGCTGCGGCTGCCCTTCGCGCTCAGCTGGTGGGCGCTGTCCTTTCCGGTGGCGGCGCTGACCATCGCCTCCTTGCTCTATGCCCGGGTGGCACAGTCGGGGGCGCATCTGGTGGTGGGTTATCTGGCGCTGGCGGCGTTGGGCGTCATCATCGCGGGGCTGCTGCTGCGCACGCTGGCGGCGATCCTGCGGGGCGAGATCTGCCAGCCCGAATAGGGCGGGCGGCGGCCCCGGACCCGCTGTGCTGCGGACAAAAAAAGAGCCGGGGCAAGGCCCCGGCCAGGAAGAGGTCCGTTGCCGGACGGGGATACGGTCAGCCTTGCCAGAACGGGCGTTCTGCCTCTCGTCTGGCCTGTGCTTGGGTGACGCCGATGTCCTCCAGCATGTGATGGCTCAGCTCGCTCAGCTGTTTGCGGGT
>JBFXGQ010000589.1:0-2992 GCA_050177915.1 Pseudodonghicola sp.
CGGGGCCTGCGGGGCCGCTAAGCCGGTGCGCATGTCGCTTTTCTCCGCCACAGGCCGCAATCCTTCCCTGCCGCGGCGGGCCGAGGCGGTAGATATCGGCACAGGGACACGGTTTTGGCGAGGAACGACAATGGCGGAAGCAGTGGCTGAGCGGCGGCGCGGGCGGGGCGGCGGCGGTGCGGCGCGGCGGGCGGAACGCACCGCAGTGCGGATCGAGACGGCGAAATACATCGAACGCAACATCCCGAATTTCGAGATCCTCAGCCCGGAGGCGCTGGAGATCATCGAGGCCAATGCCGAAACCGTGCTGGCCGAGATCGGGGTGAATTTCGTCAACAACCCCGGCGCGCTGGCGCTGTGGCACGCGGCGGGGGCCGAGATCGAGGGCGAGCGGGTGCGCATCCCGCGCGGGCTGGCGCGCCAACTGTGCGCCACGGCGCCTTCCAGCTACACCCAGCACGCCCGCAACCCCGAGCGCAACGTGGTGATCGGCGGCAAGACGCTGGTCTGCGCCCCGGTCTACGGGCCGCCCTTCGTGCGCGACGCCGCTGGCGGCCGCCGCTATGCCACGATGGAGGATTTCCGCAATTTCGTGAAGCTGGGCCAGATGTCGAAATACCTGCATCATTCCGGCGGCACGGTGTGCGAGCCGACCGACGTGCCGGTGAACAAGCGCCATCTGGACATGCTGCTGGCGCATATGACGCTTTCGGACAAACCCTTCATGGGGTCGGTCACCGACCCCAGCCGGGCGCAGGACAGCGTCGAGATGTGCGAGATCCTGTTCGGCCGCGACTTCGTGCAGCAGAACACGGTGATGACCTCTCTGATCAACATCAACTCGCCGATGACCTTCGACGACGTGATGATGGGCGCACTTGAGGTCTATGCCCGGAACAACCAGGCCTGCGTGATCTCGCCCTTCATCGTCGGCGGCGCGATGGCGCCGGTCTCGGTCGCCGGCACGCTGACCCAGGTGCTGGCCGAGGTTCTGGCCGGCATCGCCTACAGCCAGCTGGTGCGCCCGGGCGCGCCGGTGGTGTTCGGCGCCTTCGTCACCTCGATCGACATGAACTCGGGCGCGCCCACCTTCGGCACGCCGGAGGCCAGCCAGATCCTCTATGGCGCCGGCCAGCTGGCGCGGCGGATGAACCTGCCGTTCCGCTCCGGCGGGGCGCTGTGCGGTTCGAAACTGCCCGATGCGCAGGCCGCCTACGAGAGCGCCAATACGCTGAATGCGGCGCTGCTGGGCGGCGTGAACTTCATGCTGCATGCCTGCGGCTGGCTGGAGGGCGGGCTGGTGTCGTCTTACGAGAAATTCGTGATGGACGCCGACCAGCTGGGGGTGCTGCACCGGCTGGCCGCCGGGGTGGCGGTGGACGCCGAGGCCCAGGCGATGGGGGCGATCGCCGAGGTGGGGCCGGGCGGCCACTATCTGGGCTGCGCCCATACCCAGGCGCATTTCAAGCAGGCCTTCTGGCGCACCGATCTGCTGGACTACAAGCCGTTCGAGACCTGGGAGGAGGAGGGCGCCCGCGATACCCAGACGCTGGCCTCGGCGCGGGTGGCGCAGCTGCTGCAAAGCTATCAGCAGCCCGCCCTCGACCCGGCCCTCGCCGAGGCGCTGGCCGCCTATGTGGCGGCCAAGAAGGCGGCGATGCCCGACGCCTTCATGTAAGGCCGGGCATCTCGGCGCGGGCGCGCTGCGCCTCCAGCAGCTGCGCCTCGCCGATGATGGCGATCAGCACATCCAGATGCCGGGTCAGCGAGTACCCGGCATCGTTGTCCTTGCGCCGGTCGTCGTGGTCCGCCTCGATCTCCAGCAGGCGGATCAGCGCCGGCGCCGGGGCCGGCTGGTGGCCGTAGCCCAGCAGGCGCGGCAGATGGATGTCGCGGCGATAGTCGCGCGCGCCGATCCGGGCCGCGCGCACCAGCAGCCGCGGGCGGCGGCGGGCGGTGAGCAGACTGGTGAGGTCGATCATCGGCTGTCCTTTCCGGTTCCTTAGCGAGAAATCCCAGTCTTGCACAACCTTGGCGTGTGTTGCGGTCCGGCGCGGAGCAGCGCGCGCAGGGTTCACCAATGTTTATCAATCAGACACAATGCTTAACGCGCAGGCAGATTTTAACGTCTGCGTAACGAAATCTGCCGAGGCTTGTGGATAACCCTCGGGATGATGTCTGGATAACCGGGACAGCCCTTGAGACCTGACGACGGCGACAAGATGAGAGAGGATCCTGTCCCGGCGGTGCCGACCTGGGTTCCGGAGTCCGCGCGGCGCTATCTGCATCACACCGTGGCCGGCCGGCCGATCCGCGATCTGGCGCGCCGGGCCGGCTGCCATGCCTCGACCGTGCTGCGCCAGATCCGCCGGGTCGAGATGCGCCGCGACGATCCTCTGGTGGACGCGGCGCTGGCGGCGCTGGCCCGCGCGCATTTCCCGCCGGCCACCACATCTGCCCATACATCCGCCTGCATATCCGCTGCCGCAGCCATGCCCGGTCCACCGGCCGGTCGTCTTGCCGATCGTGTCCCGGATCGCCTACCAGATCAGGAGCCTGCCGTGATGACCCCCAATCCCTCCACGCCCTCGGCTGCCGCGCTGGAGCGCGAGGCGCGCCGCGTTCTGTCCTGTCTCAGCGAACCCGGCGCGGTGCTGGCGGTGGCCGAGCAGATGGAAAAGGCCGTCGTCGTGCGTGGCGAGACCGGCGGCGCCGGGCTGCGGACCGCGGTGGTGGCGGCCGAGATCGCCCAGGCAATGGCGCTGAAGGACTGGATCGCCTGTTCCGCGCCGGGCCGCATCAGCCGCTATCGCATCACCGGCGCCGGGCGCGCGGCGCTGCGGCGGATGCTGGCCGAGGCCGAGAACCGCGCCCGCGCCGAGACCGACAGCGGCTTTGCCGAGGCGCAGGCGCCCTATGGCGCCCCCGAGGAGGAGGCCGGCGGCCCGGCGCGCCGGCTGCGCTATGGCCGGGCGGAAAGCCCGCTGGCGCT
>JBFXGQ010000590.1:0-2985 GCA_050177915.1 Pseudodonghicola sp.
CCCGCGCCGGCCCCGGCTGCGCCTGCATGTGCCGGGCGATCCGCGCGAGGTGCGCGGACATCGCCGCGTCGTCCAGCAGCGACAGGATCGCCTCGCGCAGCTGCTGCGGCGTCCAGTCCGACCGGTGCAGCCAGCGGCCGACCCCGGTGGTCTCGGCCCGCTGGGCGTTGTCGTGGCCGTCCCAGCAATAGGGCATCACCAGCGACGGCACGCCGTGATAGAGCGCCTCGCAAAAGCTGTTGTTGCCGCCGTGATGGATGACCAGCGCCGCCTGCGGGATCACCGAGGGCTGCGGGAACCAGCTGCCCAGATAGACATTGTCGGGCACCCGGTCGTAGGCCTCGAGAAAACCGCCGACATTGATCAGGAACCGGGCGGGCAGGGTGGCGAAGACCTCGATCATGCGGGTGATCAGCCCGGTGTCGATGGCGCCCAGGCTGCCGAAGCTCAGGTAGATCAGCGGCCCGTCCTCGACCGGCATCGGCGGCGGGTCGAACCGGGTCTCTTCGCGCACGCAGCCTTCGAGGAAGACGAAGCGATCCGCAGGCAGCGGCTGCGCCCGGTCGTAGCGCACCGCCGTGGGGGCGAGGATCAGGTTCAGCGTCTCCGAGGGTTCCAGGAACACGCCGCGCGGCAGCGGCGGCAGCCCCCGCGACTTGCGGAAGGCGTTATAGCGGGCGTGGCTGGAGCGGGTGTGCTTCAGATAGGCCTTGTCGAAGGCGGCGCGTGCCTCGGCCTGCTCCGGCGCCAGGCCGGAGAGATAGGGCGGCACATTCGCATCCGGCAGCTCGGTCTCGGCACAGGAGACGATCCGCACCCAGGGGCATTTGGCGTTGGCGATGGCCGGGAACATGATCACGTTGTCCAGCAGGATCAGGTCGGGCTGGATACGGTTCAGCAGATCGCTCAGCCCGGCCTCGGCCGCCTCCACCGTGTCGACGATGGCCTCCCAGGTGGGGGCGACATAGGTCGGCAGCTGCGCCATCGGGTCGAGGTTGAAATGCGGCAGGTGGGTGGTGATGAAGCTCTGCCAGTCGTCCTCGATGGTCTGGGCGCTGCTGTGCGCCCGGGCCGGCAGGTGGAATTCCCGGAACCCGTATTCGGCGAAGACCCCGGTGAAACCCGGATGGCAGATGAACACCGGATTGGCGCCCAGCCGCCGCAGCTCCTGCGCGATGCCGACGCAGTTGAGCGCCGCGCCGAAGCTCGCCTCGGGGAACAGGGCAATGGTCGGGGGGCGGTTCATGCGCGCGGCGTCCTCATCAGGGGCGGGATGCCGCGATTGGCCGCTTGCGGCCGGCGGATCCGTGAGCGCCGCAAATGCAGCACCATCTGATCGGCCGCAAGTTCGAATTGGCCGCTTTCCAGGCTGTCGAGGATGTCGAGATGTTCCTCCAGCGATTGCCTGAGACGGAAGTCGGGGATCGTGCGGTCCTTCTGCGTGGCGTGCCGCAGCCGGTGATGCGACAGCAGCGTGCCGCGCAGGAAGCGGTTGCCGGAGCCTTCGGCGATGACGCTGTGAAACTCGGTGTCGATGCGGTGAAAGCCGGTCGCCACGATGCGGCCGGCGCCGGTCTGCAGCATCTCCTCCATCTGCTTGCGCAGCATCCCGGCGCGCTGGCTGTCCAGGCTGAACCCGGGGGCGAGGATTGCCTGCGGCTCGATCGTCAGCCGCATGGCGAGGCTTTCCTCGATCGCATTGGGGGAATCGAGCATCGGCTGGAACGCCCAGGACCGGCCCGGCAATTGGGTGACGATCCCGTCGCGAGATAGTATTTTTAGCGCATTTAGTACAGAGTTCCGCGTTGTGCTGTATCGGCGGGCAAGTGCGCTGACCGATTGCAGGTCGCCGATCCGCCGCTCGGTCCGGTCCGACAGGATGCGCGAGGCCAGGGAGTCGTCCAGCTCCTCCAGCTGGCGGATCGCCTCGGCGATCTCATCGGCCTGGGAGATCGACAGGAAATACCCCTCCTCCTCGCGCCACAGGATGAACTCGTTTTCCTCCAGCATTTTCAATGCAGAACGGATCGGAGTTCGGGAGACGCCGCAGGCGTCGGAGAGGCTTTGCTCGGGCAGGTGATCGCCCCGGCGCAGGCCGCGTTCCAGCGCGATGCCGAGGATCTGCTGGGCCAGGGCCAGGTGGTTCTGTCGGGCGCTGCGTCTCGGTTTCGTCATGCGGGGGCTCTGCGCCGGCTTTCTGTGGGGATGCTGGGGGTGTCCGTGGAAAGACACTGAATACAAGTTGACGTCGTTTTTCTGTGAATAATACTGAATTTCATAGCGGTCAGCAAGAACCGCAGCCAACAGATCGCATCGCCGCCCCCGGGCAGGCGATGTTCCAACAGTCCAGCGGAGGTCTTCAATGTTCCGATATTCACTCGCCGCCCGTGGCGTTCTGGGGGCCGGGCTCGCCTGCTGCGCCTCGGCGCTCTTCGCGGGCGAACTGGTCGTTTCCAACTGGGACGGCTACATGGCGCCCGACGCCATCGACAGCTTCAACGCCACCACCGGCAACCAGGCCGAACTGGTGCTGCACGCCACCAACGAAGAGATCATGGGCAAGCTCATCGCCGCCAAGGGCAAGGGCTATGACGTGGTCTTCGTCTCCTCGCCCTTTGCCGAGGTGCTGCACAACCTCGGGCTGGCCGAAGACCTCGACCATGCCAAGCTGCCGAATATCGCCAATCTCTATCCGCAGGCGACCAAGCTGGCGCATGATCCGGGCAACGCCTTCTCGGTGCCCTATGCCTGGGGCACCACCGGCCTGTGCTATCGCGCCGATCTGACCGCTGCGCCCACCTCGTGGTGGGACCTGCTGACACCCTCGGCAGAGGTCAGCGGCAAGACCACCATGCTGGCCACCGACCGCTGGCTGCTGGCCGCGGGACAGCTGGCCAACGGCTATTCGGTCAACGACACCGACGCCACCGAGATGGCCAAGGTCAAGGACGACCTCATCGCCGCCAAGAAGACGCTGCTGGCCTA
>JBFXGQ010000591.1:0-2979 GCA_050177915.1 Pseudodonghicola sp.
GCAGGGTGTCGACCAGGTGCTGCGACAGCTCCTCGTTCACCGCCGCTTCCATATAGAGCGCGCCATGCGGCTTGATGTGCTGCAGCTGGATGCCGTAGCGGCGGCCGAATTCGCGCACCGCGCCGACCTGATAGATGATGTCGTTGACCAGCTCCTCGGGGTTGGTGCGGATATAGCGCCGGCCAAAGCCCTGCAGATCGCGATAGCCCGGATGCGCACCCAGACCGACCCCGTGTTGCTGTGCCAGCTTGATCACCCGGTCCATCGAGTTCGGATCGCCCGCGTGGAAGCCCGCCGCGATATTGGCCGAGCTGATCAGCTCCATCAGGTCCTCGTCCGACGCCTCCCCCAGGGTCCAGTGGCCGAAGCCTTCGCCCATGTCACAGTTCAGATCGATGATGCCACGCATGGTTACGCCTCTGTTAGTCCTCCGTCACATCTTCACTTTCCGGGGACCGAGATGTAAATTTCTAAATATCGCCCTCGTAAATTCGGAAAATCCGATACCCAGAGGAAAGCCAGCATGCCGTAACCGGCTGTGAAATCGCCAGTTCTCCAAGGGGTAGAGCGCCCACCGCCCCCATTATCGGATTTTCCGATATACTATCGACAGAAAAGTGAATGCATCCATCATGATGAATATCCGCCACCTGAAATATTTCGTGGCCACGGCTGAGTCGGGTCAGGTCAGCCGCGCGGCGACGCTGCTGTCGATCTCGCAATCCTCGGTCACCGGCGCGATCCGCGATCTTGAGGCCGAACTGGGCACCGCGCTGTTCCAGCGCTCGGCCCACGGGATGGAGCTGACCGAGGCCGGGCGCGAATTCCTCGCCTCGGCGCGCGAGATCCTGGAGAAGCTGGAAGAGGCGACCAAGCTGACCCGCCGGCATTCCACCGTCACCGGGGTGATCTCGCTGGCCACCACCTATACGGTGATCGGCTATTTCCTGCCCTATCACCTGGACCGGCTGGCGCATCTCTATCCCGGGCTGGAGATCCGGCTGTCGGAGCTGAACCGCGAGAGCATCGAGGAAGGTCTGCTGTCGAACCGCTTCGACATCGCGGTGCTGCTGACCTCGAACCTCAACAACCCCGAACTCGACAGCGAGACGCTGCTGCGCTCGAACCGGCGGCTGTGGGTGCCCAACAACCACCGCTTCCAGCGCCGCGGCAAGACCGGCTTCAAGGAGATCTCGGAGGAGGATTACATCATGCTCACGGTGGACGAGGCCGCCCATACCACCATGAAATACTGGAGCCTGAGCAACTTCCAGCCGCGGGTGCGGCTGCGCACCTCGTCGGTCGAGGCGGTGCGCTCGATGGTGGCCAACGGCCAGGGGGTGACGATCCTGTCGGATATGGTCTACCGGCCCTGGTCGCTGGAGGGCAAGCGGATCGGCACCGTCACCACCGACCCCGAGATCCCCTCGATGGACGTGGGCCTGGCCTGGCGGCGGGGCATCGAATTCTCGCGCCCCGTCTCGGTCCTGGTGGACTATTTCCGGCAGAGCTACACCCTGCCCCAGACGCCGTTCTCGCTGGGGCGGGCATAGCCGCGCGGCTCAGGGGCGCAGCAGCACCTTGCCGGCCTTGCCCGGCGCCAGCGAGGCGCCGACCGCCTCGGCGATCTGGTCCAGACCGAAGACGGCCTGCACCGGCAGCTTCAGCGCACCGCTTGCCACCAGCCGCAGCAGCTCGCCGAACAGCCGCGCCCGCTCCTGCGGGTCCATGGCGGCGCTGACCTTGGCGCCCCAGAAACCCTTGACCACCGCCTGCTTGAAGATCAGGTCGCCGGTCGAGATCTGCATCGGCGCGCCGGTCATGGTGCCGAAGGAGACCAGCAGCCCATCCTCGGCCAGCAGCCCCAGCAGATCGCCGCTGGCGGTGCCGCCGATCGAATCCACCGCCGCGCGGATCGGCGCCCCGCCGGTGAGGGCGCGCACCTGCGGCTTCCAGCCCTCCGACGCGGTTGAGACGGCGTTGCCGATGCCCAGCTCGGCCAGCTCCTGCACGCCGGCATCGCGGCGCACCAGGTTGATCACATGGATGCCGCGCGCCTTGGCCAGCATCGCCAGCGTCTTGCCGACGGCACCGTTGGCGGTGTTCTGAACGATCCAGTCGCCCTCGTTGACCTGAAGGAACTCCAGCAGCGTCAGCGCGCTGAACGGCATGGCGATCAGCTGCGCCGCGACCTCGTCGGCAATGGCCTCGGGCAGCGGCACCAACCCCTTGGCCGGCGCCAGGAAATACTCCGCCCAGGTCTCATGCACCCCGGCGACCGCGACCCGCTGGCCCAGCGCGACGCCCTCGACGCCCTCGCCCAGCGCCTCGACGGTGCCCACCGCCTCGCTGCCGCCGATGGCGGGAAGCTCGGGATTGTAGCCGTAGGAGCCGCGCACGGTCCACAGGTCGTGGTTGTGGATCGGCGACAGGATGGTCTTGATCCGCACCTGTCCGGGGCCTGGCTGCGGCACCGGGCTGTCGGTCAGGCGCAGAACCTCGGCCGGTTCGCCGAAGGTGGCATGGGTTGCTGTACGCATGGGATAGTCCTTTGAATGGGGGTCAGGACGCGGCGACATGCAGGCGCACGTCGATATTGTCGCGGGTGGCGTGGGAATAGGGGCAGATGCGATGGGTGGCCTCGACCAGCCGCTGCGCCTCGGCCTCGGACAGACCCGGCACCGCGATGTAGATGTCGAGATCCAGCTTGTAGCCGCCCTCGGGCGTCTGGCCGATCCCCACCTCGACCGAGGTGCGGCTGCCGCTGGCATCGAGCTGCATCTGCTTGGCGACCACCGCCATGGCGCTGTCGAAACAGGCGGCATAGCCCAGCGCGAAGAGCTGTTCGGGATTGGCGCCGGCCTTGCCCGACCCCGGCAGCGCCAGATCGAAGGCCAGGCTGCCGTCATCCAGCGCGGTATGGCCCGACCGGCCCCCGGTCGCGGTGGCGCGGGTCTTGTAGAAGATCTTCATGTCAGT
>JBFXGQ010000592.1:0-2971 GCA_050177915.1 Pseudodonghicola sp.
CATCTGGCACGCGATCTCCGGCCTCGGCCTATACGCGCTGATGTCGCGGACGGAGGCGGCGCGATGAGCAGGATCCTGATCACCGGCGCCGGCGGCATGGTGGGCCGCGCCCTGCTGGCGGAACTGGCGGGCAGCGGGCATGAGGTCATTGCCACCGATCTCGCCGAACCGGCGGGGATGCCCGCCAACGCCCGTTTCGCACGGATGGATGTCACCGGCGACGCCCCCGCCCGGGTGATCGCGGCAGAGCGGCCCGAGGTGATCGTGCATCTGGCCTCCATCGTCACCCCGCCGCCCGGATCGGGCCGCGACTTCGCCTATCGGGTGGATGTCGAGGGCACCCGCAAGGTGCTGGCGGCGGCGCTTGCCGCCGGCACCCGGCGGCTGGTGGTCACCTCCTCGGGCGCCGCCTATGGCTATCACGCCGACAACCCCGCCTGGCTGTGCGAAAGCGACCCGGTGCGCGGCAACCGGGAGTTCCCCTATGCCGACCACAAGCGGCAGGTGGAGGAGATGCTGGCCGAGGCGCGCCGCAGCCATCCTGCCATGGAGCAGGTGGTGCTGCGCGTCGGCACCGTGCTGGGGGAAGGCACCGACAACCAGATCACCGCGCTCTTCCGCAAACCGCGGCTCCTGGCCATCGCCGGCAGCGACAGCCCCTTCGTCTTCATCTGGACCCGCGATCTGGCCCGCATCCTGCTGCGTGCCGCGACCGAGGGGCCGGCGGGGATCTACAACGTGGCTGGCGACGGCGCGCTGGGGATCGCCGAGATCGCCCGCCGACTGGGCAAGCCGGTGCTGCGCATTCCGCCCTGGGCGCTGAAGGCGGCGCTGGGGATCGCCCATCCGCTGCGGCTCAGCCGCTACGGGCCGGAACAGGTGCGCTTCCTGCAATACCGGCCGGTGCTGGCCAACGAGGCGCTGAAACGCGACTTCGGCTACCAGCCGGAACTGAGCAGCGCCGAAACCTTCGAACTCTGGCGGCAATGGGCGGGGCTGTGAGAACCGCCGTGATCTCCGGCGGCGCCGGCGGGCTGGGCCGGGCGCTGGCGGCGCGGCTGCAGGCCGAAGGCTGGGCGGTGGCGCTGCTCGATCTCTCCACCGAGGGGCTGGAAGAGAACGCCCGGCAGCTGCCGCTGGCCTGCGACCTGACCGATGCGGCAAGCCTGTCGGCGGCGATGGCGCGGGTGACGGCGTGGAGCGGCGGCAGGGTCGATCTGGCGATCTACAACGCCGGCGTCACCCAGATCGGCGGCTTTGCCGACAGCGATACCGTCAGCCACCGGCGGGTGTTCGAGATCAACTATTTCGCCGCCGTCGACATGGCCCGCGCGCTGCTGGCGCCGGTGCGCGCCGCCAAGGGCACCCATCTGGCGATCTCCTCGGTGGCGGGCTTCTCGCCGCTCTACCACCGCACCGCCTATGCCGCCTCGAAACACGCGCTCGAAGGCTTCTTCGGCTCGCTCCGGTCGGAGGAGCGCGCCCATGGCGTCCATGTCGCCATCGCCGCCCCCTCCTTCGTCGCCACCAATATCGGCAACGGCCAGCGCCAGGCAAACGGCATCGCCCGCCCCGGATCGGCCACCGACGGGGTGGATTACATGACCCCCGATCAGGCGGCGGCCGAAATCCTGCGCGGCCTCGGGCGTCGCCGCGACTTCATCCCAGTGGGCCGCGTCGCGCGGCTCAGCTGGCGGCTCAACCGGCTGTCGCCGCGGCTGTTCCAGCGGCTGATGGAACGCTCGATCGCCGGGCACTGACCGGCGGGCGGGCGGCCCCGCCGCGCGGTCGGGTCTGAGTATTTGCAGCGAGAAGAAGCGGCACACACGCGCCCTTCTCCTCGCCGCGAGGACGCCCGCCGCAAGCTCAGTCCAGCCAGATCGGGTTCGACCAGGCACGCCGGCCGCCGCGGTCGATCACGCTGACGCGCACCCAGTCGCCGTTGCTGAAGCGGGTCAGATCCATCACCGCCCGGGTCATCGACTGGCCGTGTTTCGCCATGGCGGCGCTGCCGTGACCCTGCACGATCACGCTTTCCACCGCCGAACACTCGATATGCAGCTTGTCGCCCTCGCGCTCCAGATGCCGCAGTTCTGGGCCCTGGGAGGAATAGAACTGCCCCGCCTTCAGCGCCGCCAGCAGCGCCTCGGGCTCATTCGCCTCGGCCTTGACCATGACCCAACCGCCGAAATGGTCGGGTTCCGAGAAATGCGCGTCATCGGTGGCGATCAGCGTCAGATCGCACCCCTCGGACAGCAGCAGATCGGCGGTATGGAACCCCTCGCCGCGATCGCAGCCGCGGGCGCAGCCGTGGTTGTAGACCTCGACCGCATGCGCCGCCTCGATCGAGCGCGCATCCTCCAGCGTTAGCCCCGACCAATGCGGGTGGGCGACGGCGACGAAGGCGCCGGCCTCGCGCGCGCGGCGGGCGATCTCGGGCCCGCTCTCCTGCCCCTCCACCGGAAAGAAGCTGGGCGAATTGGACGGCGCGAAATCCTCCGGCAGGCCGACGGCGAGGATATGCCACAGCTCGCCGTTCTGCATCGCGCCGGAATGGATCTCCGCCCCCAGGAGCGTGGTGAACCGGTTGTCGCGGAACGGCTTGGTATCGGCGATCGGATAGCCGAAGAGGCCGACGAAATGGTCGGTGAGCGCGATGAAGTCATAGCCCTCGTCGCGGTAGCGGCGGCAGACCTCCTCCGGGCTCAGCACCCCGTCGGAGAGGGTGGAATGGGTATGCAGGTTGCCCCGGAAGAACCGGCCGGGGGCGGCGAAGGCGGATTGGATCATTGCAGGCTCCATTGATGTCGGCGCGGGCCTATCGTGGCAAGGCGATGGTTTTGTGACAATTCCGTCGTGAAATACCGCTAGAGAGGCGGGATTGCAGGAGGGCGCGCCATGTCGGGGCCGCAGAAACTGCCCGCGCTGCTGGCGGCGGGCGACTGGACGGCGGCGGAACGGCTGCTGAAAC
>JBFXGQ010000593.1:0-2971 GCA_050177915.1 Pseudodonghicola sp.
CCACGCTGTTCGCCGATCCGCGCGGCTTTCGCATGGCGATCGACCAGATGCTGCACCCCTCTGCCGGCGAGCGCATCGACAAGGTGGTGGGGCTCGAGGCGCGCGGCTTCATCCTCGGCGGCGCCATCGCGCATCAGCTGAGCGTCGGCTTCGTGCCGATCCGCAAGAAGGGCAAGCTGCCCGGCACCACCATCAGCCAGGACTACAAGCTGGAATACGGCGAGGCGGTGGTCGAGATCCACGACGACGCCATCCGCCCCGGCGAGAAGATCCTGATCGTCGACGACCTGCTGGCCACCGGCGGCACCTGCGCCGCCGGCATCAAGCTGGTGCAGCGGCTGGGCGGCGAGATCGTCAGCTGCGCCTTCGTCGTCGACCTGCCCGATCTGGGCGGCCGCAAGGTGCTGGAGGGGCTGGGCATGGACGTCCATGCGCTCTGCGCCTTCGAAGGGCTCTGAGACCGCCGTCGCGGGCCCAATTCGCCGCTGCGCGGCGATGCCTCCGGCGGAGGTATTTGCACCAAGATGAAAGCCGGGCGCCGCGTGCCGCCCGGCCACGCCCCCTGGACCCGCGCCGCTAGACCCCCGGCGGCAGTTTCGCGCGCATCATCGCGCTGCGGTCCAGTCGTTCCCCATCGACGATGAAAGTGCCGTCCCCCACCGCGTGAAGCATCCGCCGTTCGGCCCGCGCGGGGTCGATCCAGGCGGCGAGGCCTTCCAGCACGACGATGTTGTAGGGTTCGATGATCTCGGCCACGCGGCATTCGATATTGGCCAGACAGTCGGCGATCAGCGGCGCCTTCACATGTTTCGCCGCGCCCCGGGTCAGACCGAATTTGGCGAATTTGTCGGTCGCCGCGCCGGAGCACATGCCGATGCCCACCGCGGTGTCGATCATATCCGCCGCCGGGATCGCCAGCACGCATTCCCGGCTGTCGCGCAGCGCGGCAAAGGAATGGTTCCAGGGCCCGGTGGTGATGGCGAAGGTCGCCGCGAAATCCATCACCATGGTCCAGGTGATGGTCATGATATTGTCCTTCGCCCCGTCGTTGGTGGTCACCAGAACCACCGGTCCCGGTTCGATCAGGGTGAAGGCCTTGCCGAGATCCAGGGATTCCATGGCCGACTCTCTCCGTTACCGGGCGAGCCTAGCATGTTTCGACCCTCTCGGCTGCCTTGACATTTCACATATCATTCGACATTTGAATATCAAATGAGATTTGAATCATGCGCCTGACTCGAAAACAGACCCAGGGCCAGACCCGCGCCCGGCTGCTCGACGCCGCCGGAGAGGTGATCTTCGACGGCGGCATCAGCGCGATCTCGATCCGCGGCATCTGCGAGGCCGCCGGCTATAGCCAGGGCGCCTTCTATTCCAATTTCGCCGATCGCGACGATCTGCTGCTGGCGCTGATGCACCGCCATATCGACGAGCAGGCCGCCCGCCTCGATGCGCTGAGCGCCGGCATGGACGGCGACACGCCGGAGCGGGATCTGCAGCGCATCGCCCGCTGGCTGGCCGAACAGGGCGAGACCGAGGCCTGGTCGCGGCTCAATGCCGAATTCAAGCTGCACGCCCTGCGCAGCGCCGCCTTCGCCGAAGGCTACCGCGCCGCGGCGGACCCGTTTCATCGCAGCTTCGCCCGGCTGATGGACGATCTGGTGCGCCGCCACGGGCTGCGCCCGATCCTGCCGGCCCGCGAGCTGTCGCTGGGGCTTTATGCGCTGTGGACCGGGCTGGCGCTGCAGACCGCGGTCGAGACCGGGCTGGACCGGCAACGCAGCTATCTGGCCTTCTTCCGCGCCGCCACCGGCGCGCCTGACGAAACCGAGACCTGAACGGCGGCCCGGGGCCGCCGGATTTGAGAAAGGAAACCGCATGACCATCCGCAATGTCACCGTGCTGGGCACCGGGGTGCTGGGGGCGCAGATCGCCTTCCAGACCGCCTACCATGGCTTCAACGTCACCGCCTATGACATCGGCGACGCCCAGATCGCCAAGGCGAAAAAGACCATGGACTGGCTGGCCGGCCGCTATCTCGACGACCTGCCCGGCGCCAAGCAGACCGATGTGGCGGCGGCGCTGGCGAACCTCTCCTACGCCACCGACCTGGCCGAGGCGGTGAAGGACGCCGATCTGGTGATCGAGGCGGTGCCGGAGAATATCGAGCTGAAGAACGAGGTCTATGCCGAACTGGGCCGCGTGGCGCCGGAAAGGACCATCTTCGCCTCCAACTCCTCGACCCTGCTGCCGTCGGACATGGCACCGGCCACCGGCCGGCCCGAGAAGTTCCTGGCGCTGCATTTCGCCAATGAGATCTGGACCCACAATATCGCCGAGATCATGGACCAGCCGGCCACCGATCCGGCTGTGCATGCCGAGGTGGTGGATTTCGCCCGCGCCATCGGCATGGAGCCGATCGAGGTGCTGAAGGAACAGCCGGGCTACGTGCTGAACTCGCTGCTGGTGCCGCTGCTGCGGGCCGGCGCCGGGCTGCTGATTAACGGCGTGGCCTCACCCGAGGATATCGACAAGACTTGGCGCATCGCCACCGGCGCGCCGAAGGGGCCGTTCGAGATTTACGACATCGTCGGCCTGATGACGGCCTATCACATCTCGGCCATGTCGCAGGACGAAAGCCAGCTGAAGTTCGCCTCCTATCTCAAGGAGAACTTCATCGACAAGGGCAAGCTCGGGGTGGCGACCGGCGAAGGGTTCTACACCTACCCGCGCGACTGACCCGACCGGCATGAACGCAGACGGGCGGCCCCGAGGGACCGCCCGTTCGCATGTCGGCCGGTGCGGCGTGCCGCTCAGACCTTTTCCTGGGTGTATTTCTTCAGCTCGGTCCGGGCCACCTGCCGTGGTGCACCGCGTCGGGGCCGTCGGCCAGGCGCAGGGTGCGCACATGGGTCCAGGCGATGGCCAGCGGCGTATCCTGCGACACGCCGGCGCCGCCGAACATCTGCAC
>JBFXGQ010000594.1:0-2962 GCA_050177915.1 Pseudodonghicola sp.
CAACTGACCCGCGCCGGTCCGGCCGGGGCCCGCCGCGGGCGCCCGGCCGGTTCCGCGGCACTTGCCCAGGACAATAAGAAACAACGAGGATCTGAGCCATGGCCGGACATTCCCCGGTGCTGGAGGACGGCTCTCTGCTGAGCCGTCTGGACCGGCGTCTCTTGCGATTGGAACGGTTTTTCGGCCTGCTGAGCGGGCTTGCGGTGTTTGCGCTGATGCTGTTGGCGGTGGTTTCGGTCGGCGGGCGCAACCTGCTGAACGCGCCGCTGCCGGGCTATGTCGACTGGATCGAACAGGCGATGCCGCTGATCGCCTTCATGGGGATCTCCTATGTGCAGCGCGACGGCGGCCATATCCGCATGGATATCCTGATCGGCCAGCTGCGCGGCCGCGCGCTCTGGGCGGCCGAGCTGGTCTCGGTGCTGCTGATCCTGCTGCTGATGGTGGCGCTGGTCTGGGGCAGCTGGGCGCATTTCCTGCGCAGCTTCGACCTCCATGCGCCGCTGTGGAGCCGCGACAGCTCGATCGACATCGGCCTGCCGGTCTGGCCCGCCAAGCTGCTGGCGCCGGTGGCCTTCTCGGTGCTCTGCCTGCGGCTGCTGCTGCAGGCCTGGGGCTATGGCCGGGCGCTGGTGCTGGGGCTGCACAACCCGGTGGCGGTGCCGCTGATTCAGGACACCGCGACGCAGGCGGCGGCCGAGGCCGAACAGCTGGAAGGGCGGGGCTGACATGGATTCGATTACAATCGGCCTCTGGGTCACTGCCGGCATGCTGGCGATGGTGCTGCTGGGCATGCGGGTGGCCTTCGCCGCCGGTCTCTCCGGCCTGATCGGGCTGGTGCTGATCTTCTGGGCCAAGCGGCATTTCGATATCGAGCACCTGGGCTGGGCGCTGACCGTGGCGATCAAGACCGCCGGCCAGGTGCCGCATTCCAAGGTGGCGAGCCAGGCGCTCAGCCTGATCCCCACCTTCATCCTGATCGGCTATCTGGCCTATCACGCCGGGCTGACCCGGGCGCTGTTCGAGGCGGCGAAACGCTGGATCGCCTGGCTGCCGGGCGGGCTGGCGGTGTCGACCGTCTTCGCCACCGCCGGTTTCGCCGCAGTCTCCGGTGCCAGCGTCGCCACCGCGGCGGTCTTCGCCCGCATCGCCATCCCCGAGATGATCGCGGTCGGCTACAACAAGCGCTTCGCCGCCGGCGTGGTGGCGGCGGGCGGCACGCTGGCCTCGCTGATCCCGCCTTCGGCGATCCTGGTGATCTATGCGATCATCGTCGAGCAGGACGTCGGCAAGCTGCTGCTGGCGGGGTTCATCCCCGGCGCCTTCTCGGCGGTGATCTACGCCATCCTGATCGTCGGCATCGCGGTGGTGTTCAAGAGCGTCGGCCCGCCGGTGCGCGGCTTCAGCTGGAAGGACCGGCTGCTGGCGCTGCCACCGGCGCTGCCGATCCTCTTCGTCGTTGTGATCATCATCTTCTTCGTCTACAACCCCTTCGGCGACGCCTGGGGCACGCCGACCGAGGGCGGCGCGCTGGGGGCCTTCGTGGTGTTCCTGATGGCGCTGGGCCGCGGCATGCGCTGGGCCGAGCTGAAATCGGCGCTGCTGGAGACCGCCAAGCTGACGGTGATGATCTTCACCATCATCTGGGGGGTGCTGATCTACGTCCGCTTCCTGGGCTTCGCCGATCTGCCGGGGGCGTTTTCCGACTGGATCACCTCGCTGCACATGGCGCCGATGCTGATCCTGATCTGCATCCTGCTGGCCTATGCGGTGCTGGGGATGTTCATGGACGCGATCGGCATGCTGCTGCTGACCCTGCCGGTGGTCTACCCGGCGGTGATGGCGCTGAATGGCGGCGAGTTCGTGACCGCGGCGGAGAGCACCTTCGGCATGTCGGGGCCGATGTGCGCGATCTGGTTCGGCATCCTGGTGGTGAAGATGGCGGAGTTCTGCCTGATCACCCCGCCGATCGGGCTCAATTGCTTCGTGGTGGCCGGCGTGCAGCCCGACCTCAGCGTGCAGGACGTGTTCCGCGGCGTGGCGCCCTTCTTCGTCGCCGATGCGGTGACCATCGCGCTGCTGGTGGCGTTTCCGGGGATCGTCCTCTACCTGCCGTCGCTGGCGGGGTGAGCGCCCACTCGGAAACGCTCCAGCGGAGCGTTTCAGGCGCGAACGGGCGGAGCCCCGGGGCGGTTGATGCGATGAAATGAAAATGGGAAAGGCGCCGACGGCGCCTTTTTCTTTTATGCGGGCAGTGGATCAAAGCGCGGAGGGCCGCGCCCGACCCTGGGGGGGCGCTTGCGACCTTCGAGCGGTGCGCGGCATCGTTGTTCTGCCGAACGGCGGTTCGGTGCGTGACGTTTACAATGCGCCCTCCCGGGGGGAGGGTCGGGCGCGGCCCGGCCTGACGGCCGGGCTGACCTTTGACCTGTGTTGTATCTGTGGATGCAGAGGGCTGGGTTGCAGGAAACCCCTCGCGTGCCGCGTGGGAAGCGGATAAGCAGGCGCGATGGAAACACCTGCCGATTTCGAGATCTTTCTGGTGGCCCTGCCGGGGCTGGAACCCGCGCTTTGCGACGAGGCGCGGGGGCTGGGCTTTGACGATGCCCGCGTGGTGCCCGGCGGCGTCGCCCTGCGCGGCGGCTGGCCGCAGGTCTGGCGCGCCAACCTCTGGCTGCGCGGCGCCACCCGGGTGGTGGTGCGGATCGGCGCGTTTCGCGCCTTTCATCTGGCGCAGCTCGACAAGCGGGCGCGCAAGTTCCCCTGGGAGAAGGTGCTGCGCAGGGACGTGCCGCTGCGGGTCGAGGCGACCTGCAAGGCCTCGAAGATCTATCACGCCGGCGCCGCCACCCAGCGGGTGGAAAAGGCGATCGCCGAGACGCTGGGCGCGCCGATCCAGGCCGATGCGGCGCTGCGGGTGATGCTGCGGATCGAGGACAACCTGTGCACCTTCAGCGTCGAT
>JBFXGQ010000595.1:0-2958 GCA_050177915.1 Pseudodonghicola sp.
AACCGGCGCGACCGGCCCCTGGAGCGGCTTCAACGTGTCGCTTGCGGCGGGCATCCTGCGCGAGGCGGCCAGCATCGTCACCCAGGCGGGCGGTGAGATCATCCCCTCGAACAAGCCCGGCTGCCTATCGATGGCGGTCCAGCGTCCGCGCGGTGTCTGCCTGGGCATCGCGCCCTGGAACGCGCCGGTCATCCTTGGCACCCGCGCGATTGCCTTTCCGGTCGCGCTTGGCAATACCGCCGTGCTGAAATCATCGGAAATGTGCCCTGAAACTCACCGACTGATCGGTCAGTGCTTTGTCGATGCGGGCTTTCCCGCGGGTGTCGTCAATATCGTCTCGAACGCGCCCGAGGATGCGGCGGATATCGCCGAGGCCCTGATCCGCGCGCCCCAGGTGCGGCATGTCAACTTTACCGGATCGACGAAGGTCGGGCGGATCATCGGCAGGCTTGCCGGGGAAAACCTCAAGCCTGCACTGTTGGAACTGGGCGGCAAGGCGCCGCTCATCGTGCTGGACGATGCCGATATGGACGGGGCAGTGAATGCCGCGATCTTTGGCTGTTTCATGAACCAGGGACAGATCTGCATGTCCACCGAACGCATCATTGTCGATGAACGCATCGCCGACGAATTCGCCGCCAAATTCGCCAAACGCGCCACCGCGTTGCCTGCGGGTGATCCGCGCGGACAGGTGGTCCTGGGCGCGCTATGCCTGCCGGATGCGCCTGAACGCATGGATGACCTGATCGCCGATGCGGTCGACAAGGGTGGGCTGGTTCTGGCCGGCGGCACCCGTGAAGGCGCCGTTGTTGCGGCCACGGTCATCGACGGCGTGACGCCTGAGATGCGCATCTGGTCCGAGGAAAGCTTCGGCCCTGTCAAACCCATCATCCGGGTCAAGGACGAGGATGAGGCGATCCGCATCGCCAATGATTCCGACTACGGCCTGTCCGCGGCGGTATTCAGCCGTGACATCAACCGCGCCATGTCGGTTGCCAACCGGCTGGAGGTCGGCATCTGCCATATCAACGGCCCAACGGTGAACGACGAACCACAAGCGCCCTTTGGCGGCGTCAAGGCCTCGGGTCATGGCCGTTTCGGCGGCAAGGCGGGGATCGCAGAATTCTCTGAACTGCGCTGGATCACCATCGAGGATCCCAAACAGCATTACCCATTCTGATCAGAACAGGTATAGGAAGCCGAACCATGTTTTCCAGACGAACATTCATGAAGGGCGCGACAGTCGCAATGGGCTGCCTTGCCCTTCCGCTATCGGGGGCAGGGGCCAGAACGGCAACCGGCGTCCAAATCGCCATCGACAGTGTCGAGACCCCGCTTTTCACCGCCGCACCAGGCATCCGCCATCTGCGGTTGGCCGGCAGCCAACTGGAGCGATTCGAAACATTGCGGCGGCTGTTCAGTGCGTCACCCGCAATGCGGGTTCAGGCCCATCTGGATGACAGCGGACAGGTGCTGTTGGAATCGGCTTTGCTGGCGACCGGGATCTCGGCCGGCGCCATCAAGTTGGCAGCAGCGTAAGGGGAACGCCATGAAAATTCTTGGAACGCTGGCATTGCTGGCGATTACATTTCCATGCCTATCGCTTGCCCAGACGCGGCTGGATTCCCAGCACATGTTTCCCTCGGGCGAGGCAGCTTATGAAAAGCTCTGCGCACGCTGCCATACCGGACGTGAGGACGCCGTCGGGCCGAACCTGAAGACCGGCGATTACGACGCCGATATCATCCGTTTTTTCGTCCGCCATGGTTCAGGACCGATGCCGGCCTTTACCGAATCTACCATCAATGACGACCTGATGGCAAACATCGCGGCATATCTGGCCGAAGAAGCCCAGAAAGGAGAAAAACAATGACGACCGAACGTGAGGTCATTCATATTCCCGATGGCGTGACGCCCGAGGATTTCGGCACGGCACTAGATCAGTTGGCGGAACTGCTGGGGGCCGACAACGTCCTGACCGGAGAAGAGCGGCTGACGCCCTATTACAAGACGATGATGCCCGTCGAGGACCAGGATTATGCCATGTCCGCCGTGCTTCAGCCGACCACCACCGAACAGGTCCAGGGGATCATGCGGATCTGCAATGAGTTTCGCGTGCCGGTCTGGCCGACCTCGACGGGGCGAAATTTTGGTTATGGCACCTATGCGCAGGGCAGCGCAGGCGGCAACCGCCATCAGGTCGTTATCGACTTCCGTCACATGAACAAGATCATCGAGGTTGACGCGGAATTAGGCACCGCGCTTCTGGAACCCGGCGTGACCTATCAGCAGCTTGTCGATTACCTTGAGGAAAACGACATCCCGCTATGGGTATCCTGCCCCGCGCCTTCGGCCATCGCCTCGCCCGTGGGAAACACGCTGGAGCGCGGCGTCGGCTATACTCCCTATGGCGAGCATTTCATGATGCAATGCGGGATGGAGGTCGTTTTGGCCAATGGCGAGGTTCTGCGCACCGCCATGGGCGGGGTCGAGGGTTCGAACAGCTGGCAGGCGTTCAAATGGGGTTACGGCCCTTATCTGGATGGCATCTTCACCCAATCGAATTATGGCATCGTGACCAAGCTGGGCACCTGGCTGATGCACAAGCCCCCGGCCTACAAGCCCTTCTATATCCGCTTCCAGAATGATGATGATATCGCCGAGATCGTTGACATGATCCGGCCGCTGCGCCTGGCCAATATTATCCCCAACGCCGTGGTCTTCGCCCATGCCCTGTGGGAGGCGCCGGCAGTTTTCCCGCGCTCGAAGTATTTCGATGGCAAAGGCGCGATGCCGCAGGATCTCATTGAAAAGATGAAACAGGAAGAAGGTTTCGGCGCCTGGAACATCTATGCCGCCCTTTACGGCACGCCCGAGCAGATCGAGGTCAATTGGAAGATCGTGACCGACGCTGTCAAGGCGCTGGGCAAGGGTGAGCTTTTTTCCGATACCGAAATG
>JBFXGQ010000596.1:0-2956 GCA_050177915.1 Pseudodonghicola sp.
GAAGGCTGACCCGGCCCTGCCCCGCCGCCGCGTCCGAAACCGACCGGATCCCGACCGAAGGCCGCGCATCGCGCGGCCATTCGCCTTTGTACGGCATGGACCAGGCGCAAAGCGTCCCCCGCGCCAAAGAAAAAGGCCGCGCAACTGCGCGGCCTTTCCAATTTCGGCGTTGTCCAGCGATTAACGCTTGGAGAACTGGAAGCTCTTGCGGGCCTTGGCCTTGCCGTATTTCTTCCGTTCCACCACGCGGCTGTCGCGGGTCAGGAAGCCGGCGGCCTTCAGCGCGGCGCGCAGCGACGGATCGTAGAGCTGCAGCGCTTTCGAGATGCCGTGCTTGACCGCACCGGCCTGACCGGACAGACCGCCGCCCTTGACGGTGGCGTAGACGTCGAATTCGCCTTCGACGCCGGCGATCTGGAACGGCTGGCGCAGGATCATCTGCAGCACCGGACGGGCGAAATAGGCGTCCATCGCCTTGCCGTTGACGACGACCTTGCCGGAGCCCGGCTTGACCCAGACGCGGGCGACCGCATCTTTCCGCTTGCCGGTGGCATAGGAGCGGCCCAGCTCGTCGCGGACGGGCTCGCGCGGCGCGCTCAGCTCGACCACGGATTCCACGCCGGCGACGGCGCCAAGCTCTTCGAGAGTATTGATCTGATCAGCCATCGGTATCAGCTCCGGGTGTTTTTCTTGTTCATGGATTTCACATCCAGAACTTCGGGGCTCTGGGCCTCATGCGGGTGCGCGGCGCCCGCATAGATGCGCAGATTGGTCATCTGCTGGCGCGACAGGCGGTTGCCCGGCAGCATGCGCTTGACAGCCTGATAGACCACGCGCTCGGGGTGCGCGCCTTCCAGGATCTGCTGCTTGGTGCGCGATTTGATGCCGCCCGGATGGCCGGTGTGCCAGTAGAAGTGCTCCTCGCGCTTCTTGCCGGTCATCTGCACCTTGTCCGCATTGATGACGATCACATTGTCGCCCATGTCCATATGCGGGGTGAAGGAAGCTTTGTGTTTGCCACGCAGGCGCATGGCGATGATCGAGGCAAGACGACCCAGCACGACGCCCTCGGCGTCGATCAGGATCCATTTCTTGTCGATCTCTGCAGGGGTCGCAGAAAAGGTTTTCATCGGATCAGTCCCGTTTGACGTGATGCGCGGACCGATAGCGGCCCGCGGCAATTCGATGGGCGGGGTATAAGGAAGGCCGCCCACCGCGTCAACTGGGTCTTTCTTGAATTTATTACGCTATTTCAATCACTTAAAATTTGGGTATTATAATACCCCACATTCAGACCGCGATCAGCTCGGGCGGATTGTCCAGCAGGCGGCGCAGCTGCTGCATCGCCTCGCCGAACCGCTCCAGCGGCACCTGCCCGTTCATCGCGATGCGCACCGCATGCGGCGCGCGGCCGTCGCGCAGGGCGAATTCATCGGCGGAGCGGATCTGGATGCCCTCGCGCTCGGCGGCGCGGCAGAAGGCGGCGGCGCGCCAGCCGGCCGGCAGCCGCAGCCAGACGAAGGGCACCGCGGCGTTCCAGTTCAGATCGTAGGACCCCAGCGCATTGACGGTGATCCGCACGTAATCGGCCAGCCGCGCCCGCGCCAGATCGGCCAGCTCGCGGGTGCGCGGATTGGACAGCAGCAGGCGCGCGACCTCGGCCTGCGGTTGCGACAGGCCGAAATAGGCGTATTCCGCCACCCGGCGCAGGTTGACCGCCTGATCCAGCGGCGCCAGCGCGAAGCCCACCCGCAGCGCCGGGGTGATCTGCTTCGAGATCGAGGTCACATGCCAGGTGATGTCGGGGGCCAGCGACCGGAGGCTGGGAGCATGCGCCGCCCCCATGCGATAGCATTCGTCCTCGACGATCTGCAGCCCGTGGCGGCGCGCCACCGCGATCAGCGCGCGGCGGCGCTCCAGCGGCATATGGGTGCAGGTCGGATTATGCACCTCGGGCGAGACGCAGATCAGCTGCGCGCCGGTGCGGCGGGCCGCGCTGTCCAGCGCCTCGGGGATCATGCCATGGGCGTCCATCTGCACCCCCTCGACGGTGGCGCGGGTCAGCTCGGCGGCGCGGCGAAAGCCGGCATAGGACAGCTCCTCGACCAGAACCACCGGCTGCGGCCCGGTCAGGACCGCCTGATAGACCGTCAGGATCGCGTTCTGGCCGCCATGGGTCAGCACCACGTCCTGTTCGCCGAGCGGCCCCAGCCGCTGGTCCGACAGCCAGTCCACCACCGCCTGGCGGACCGGGCGATAGCTGTCGCGGCGGGGGTAATCCAGCAGCAGGTCGTCGCAGACCTCGGCCGCCTGACGCAGTGCCTGGCGGATCGCGGCGACCTGCCCCACATCCGGCAGCCGCGGCGCGAAGAGGTTGAGCGACGCCTCCTGCCCCGGCTTCTCGGCCGAGATCGACCGCGACCAGACATCGTCCATCAGCGGCGCCAGCGGCGCCTGCGGCGGCGACACGAAGGTGCCGCGGCCGACCTCGGCCTGCAGCACGCCCTCGTCGGTCAGCAGCGTATAGGCGCGCGCCACCGTGCCCGGGGTGATCTCCAGCTGATAGGCAAGCTCGCGCACCGGCGGCAGTTTCTCCCCGGCGCTCAGCTCGCCGGTCTGGACGGCACGACGGATGCGGTCGGCCACGGCCCTGTATTTCGGCCCGGTCGCCGTTGCGAGCGTGTCCGCCCAAATTGTATTCATTACAATCTTTCCTTTGACCTGCCTGCCGAAATCATTGTACCAGTTATTCTACGTAACGTATCGCAAATGTGTCAATACAATTCGAATGGGTGCTCTTATGTCTCGCGTGATGCAAACCGGGTCTTCCTCTGTCCTCGGCGCCGGCCGGCGCCAGCAGCAGACGGTATCGGTTGCGCGCCGCATCGCCGGCGCGCTCGGCCTGTGGACCATGCGACGCCGCACCCGCAAACAGCTGAGCGAGCTGAGCCAACAC
>JBFXGQ010000597.1:0-2955 GCA_050177915.1 Pseudodonghicola sp.
GCGACATCCTCTGGACGAAGCTGGTCCTTCAAGGTCGCCCAAAGCGCATCGGTGCCGGCTTCGCGCAGATCCTCGTTGAAGTCCCCACGCTTTGGCGACAATTCGATAGCCTCGATCCCGACGCTTACTACTCTGGCGATCAGACTGTCTCGGACGCCATCCCCGGCTGGGTCGCGATCACGCAGGATATAGAGCCTGCGCAGCGACGTCGGGAACAGGATGGCAGCGAGGTGCGCCGCAGAGAGCGCCGCCAGCATTGGCATGTGAGGCAGAACCATGCGGGGCGACAGCACGGTCTCGATCCCTTCGCCGCCAGCGAGCACCTCACCGGCGATCCCGAAGCGGACCGCGTGGCCGAGAAGGTCCCCCATCGCTCGCCGCGGGGTTTCGACCGGGGCCTTGTCCGTGCCATCGGGGGCGAGCCAGGTGCGGTGCGCGCCGGTCTGTCGCCCGGCGAGATCGGTGACGGCTGCGACGATCGCCGGCCACGTCTCGGTCGGCGAGTGCCCGTCAGGCCGATAATAGCAGCGCGGATGGAAGCGCAGGCTCGCGGTTCCGTGCAAGGCCGTAATGCCGCGATTGCGGAAATACGTTTCTGCAAGTGTGCCGCTGATCGGCTGCGACATGGCGAAGAGCCGCCGCGACGCTTCCGGCGATCCAGATGCTGCGGGATGGATATGAACGTCCCGTGGTCTCTCCTGCGGTTCGGGATGCGGGCGAGAGAGGAAACGCCGTGCTTCTTCGGCCACGTCCTTGAAGTCTACCAGGCCGAGCGTCTCGCGGATGACGTCGAGGAGGTCGCCATGTTCGCCAGTTGCCGCATCGGTGAACTTACCGGCAGCGCCCTTGCCGGTTTCCGGGCCGACGAGGCGGACGAACATCGAGCGCCCCTTGGTGTTGCGGGCATCGCCGACCACCCAGTAGCGTCCGGCACGATGGCCGGACGACAGGTAATGGCGGCACACCGCCTCGGCCTGTCGGCCGAGACGGATCGCGAGGTCCGAGGCATCGTGACGCGCCATTACGCAGCCTCCCGCTCACCGATGCGCTGGACCGGAAACCGGTCGAGCAACTTTGTGAGGACAATCGGGCCGTTGTCGTCGACGGGCACGAACATGCGCAGCTTCCAGGAGATGATCTCGTGGAAGAGGCCATAGGCCGTGAGACGCTCACGCATCGTGTCGTCGAAGCCCGTCAGCTCGATACGGTTCACGCCCATGACGCGGCTGCGGCGAAGCTGAAGCCCCTCGGCAAGATCGAGGATCGTCCGGCCGTCGAGCAGTGCCGTGAAGGCATCGTCCGGCGCGAGCGAAGATGTCCCGGTCGTGGTCGCGTTGGCGGCCCAGGCCGGCGAGACCTTACGGCCGACGATCCGCTCGCCCTCATCGGTCTGAAGCCGATAGACGCGGGTGGAGTCGTTCGGCAACCGTTTCCAGATCGGCAGCAACAGGCCGGTGACGACATGGATCGTGCTGTCGGAGTATTCCGGGACGTCCGCAATCTCTGCGCTCCAGGCCTCCGCGAAGGCATCGCGTCCCGCTTCGACCCAGTGGGTCTCGCCCATCATCTTCACCGGGACATTGTGCGCCTCCATCGGCCGGATCAGACGGACACGGCGCTCGATCTCGCCATCGTCGAGCATGACGCTGGTTGTCGGAATCTGAACGGCGGCGCGCCCCGAACGCTCGTTGATCAGGAGCTTCGCGCGGGGATCGTCGAGCTGCTCCAAAGCCGTGTCGAGTGTGACCGGACGGTTGCGCTCGCGCTGGAGGATGGTGAGCAACTGCGTTTGCGCGCCGGTGCCCGGATGCGTGTAGATGGTTTGTCGGTCGGTGACGGTGAAGCGCTCTGCCGTCAGCGTCTCCAGTCCGACATCATAGGTGCCGGATGTGATCGCGCCCTCGATCTTCGCGTTCAGCAATTGCTCGAAAGCGGTGAAGAGGATGCCCTGAAGTTCGATGGTGAGCGCCAGCAGCCGATTGAGGAAGGTGGTGATCGGCGGCAGATCGTCCTTGATGCCGGTGGAATCCATCAGCTTCAGGCCGGTGGCGGCTTCGAAACGGTCGAGCGAGCAGCCTTCGACCTTGCCGCGCACGAGCAGCAGATAGAGCTGGCGCAGCGCATCGCGGGCATAATGCGATTCCAGATTGTCCTCGGGCCGGAAGAGGCCCTGACCGCCGGTCTGGCGCTGGCCGCGCGTGATCGCGCCCAGCGTGTCGAGGCGGCGGGCGATGGTCGAGAGGAAGCGTTTCTCGGCCTTCACATCTGTCGCGATCGGGCGGAACAAAGGCGGCTGCGCCTGGTTCGTGCGGTGTGTGCGGCCGAGCCCCTGAATAGCGGCGTCCGCCTTCCAGCCGGGTTCGAGCAGATAGTGGACGCGCAGCCGCGTGTTCCGCGCCGACAGTTCGGCGTGGTAGCTGCGACCGGTGCCGCCGGCGTCCGAGAAGATCAGGATGCGCTTCTGATCGTCCATGAAGGCTTGCGTTTCGGCGAGATTGGCGGCCGCCGCACGGTTCTCGACCACGAGCCGATCGACACCGCCCGGACTCGTTTTGCGGATAATCCGGCGCGAGCGGCCGGTAACCTCGGCCACGGTATCGGTCCCGAAATGCTGGATGATCTGGTCCAGCGCCCCCGGCACGGGCGGCAGGCTGGCGAGTTTTTCGATCAGCGCATTGCGGCGGGCGACGGCCTCCCGGCTTTCGACGGGCTGGCCGTCACGATAGACGGGGCGCGATGACAGATTGCCCTCGCTATCGGTGAAGGGTTCATAGAGCTGGACCGGGAAGGAATGGGCGAGGTAGTCGAGGACGTATTCCCTCGGCGTGATGTCAACGCGGACGTCGTTCCACTCCTCGGTCGGAAGCTCGGCAAGCCGGCGTTCCATCAGCGCTTCGCCCGTGGAGACGATCTGGATGACGGCGGCATGGCCCGCGGCGAGATCAGCCGAGATAG
>JBFXGQ010000598.1:0-2947 GCA_050177915.1 Pseudodonghicola sp.
GCGCGGCGGCCTCCTTGCGCACCACCTGGCGGTGCAGCTGGCATTCGGGCGGCACGTCGATCACCACGTCGCCCTGGATCGTCGCCTGACAGCCCAGCCGGCGGCCGGGCTGCAGGCCGCGCTTGTCCTTATAGCGCTGCTCGACCGCGTTCCACGCCGACAGCGCATCCGCCCGCACGGTGACGCCATGCTTGGGAAAGGCGCCATAGGCCGGGGCGATCTGGCATTTCGAACAGATGCCGCGGCCGCCGCAGACCGAGTCGAGATCGACGCCGAGCTGGCGGGCGGCGGTCAGGACCGGGGTGCCGACCGGAAAGCGACCGCGCTTGCCGGAGGGGGTGAAGACGACAAGCGGATCGGCGGTCATCGGAATCCCTGTGCTGTGCCGGCCCAGACTAATCGTCCGGGCCGCGCGGGATCCCCGGTTTGCGCCGCTTTGCCGCCGTCAAGCGACAGATTGGCGGGTGCCCAGCGTGCTGCGCAGCAGCAGCGCCACCAGGCACAGCAGCGCCAGCGGCCACAGCGTGGTGCCGACCCAGGCCAGCCAGGCCGCCAGCAGCGCCGCCATCAGCTGCACCCAGCCGCCGGTCATGAACCGGTCGCGGACCAGCCAGAGCCCGCCGAGATAGAGCGCCACGGCGGTGCCGGTATAGCTGCCCGCCAGCGCCATGCCGATCTTGGAATGATGGCTGAGCACATCGAACTGCGCCCCCAGCCCCGCCGCCAGCAGGGCGCCGGCGAAGAACACCACCACATGGCCGTAGCCCCAGATCAGCGCGGTGGACAGCTTGCTGGAGACCAGATGCTCGGCCTCGAGGAAATACAGCCACCACAGGGTGAAGACGATGATCAGGCTGGCCGCGGCGGCCGAGACCAGGGCCCAGTCGAAGCCCTCGGAATAGAGATGGCCCATCATGAAGGAGATCGACAGCAGGATCTCGCCCAGGATGATGATGTTCAGCAGGCCGTAGCGCTCGATGATGTGATGGCGGTGCCAGGGGGTGGCGCGGAACCGCTCGGCGATCGCCGGCACCGCCAGCTCGACCGCGAAGATGGCGATGCCGCCGGCGAAGAACACCGGGCTGCCGCCGGGGACGGTGAAATAGAGCAGGCACCACAGCGCCTGGGCGAACACGATCCCCGCCGCATAGCGCAGCGCGGTGCCGCGATAGACCGGCGCGCTGCGCGCCACCCGCAGCCAGAGCCCGGCCATGCCCAGCCGCATGATCACCCAGCCCCAGAGCCCGTAGCCGAAATCTATCGTCTCGAAGATGCGCGCGGCGCCTGCCGCGAACAGCAGGAAGCCGGCCATGATCACGAAGGTCATGATCCGGTTCATCGCATCGTCGTTGTCGAAGGCCGAGGAATACCAGGTATGGTTCAGCCAGACCCACCAGGTGGCGAAGAACAGGAACAGGAAATTCGGCAGCGTCTCGATGCCGTGCCCGGCGCTCACCGCATGGTGAAAGGCGGCGGTGATCGCGGCGATGGCGATGACGCTGATCAGGTCGAAAAACAGCTCAAGCTGGGTGGCGGCGCGGTGGCTTTCATGCGGGTCGCGTGGGCGCAGGGGCCTGAACAATAGAAAAAGGGACACTGGTCATACTCCGTTCGCGTGTGGTCTCAGGTTTAGGGCCTGCGGGGCGTGCCGACAATGCGCCGCCGACACCGGCTGCGCAAAAGCGTCGCGGCCGCCGGGGGCCGGGGGCGGCGAATTTGCCTTTCCTCTCCGGCGCATCCGTGCAATAGGGAGCCGCCAAACGATGCCACCCCCTGGAGATGTCCGATGGAGATTCGTGAGGCTCTGACCTTCGATGATGTATTGCTTGTTCCGGCGGCCTCGTCGGTGTTGCCGTCGACGGCGAACACTTCGACGCGCGTCACCCGTCAGATCAGCATGAATATTCCGCTTCTGTCCAGCGCCATGGACACCGTGACCGAGGCCCGCATGGCGATCGCCATGGCACAGGCCGGCGGCATCGGGGTGATCCACAAGAACCTGGATATCGAGGCGCAGGCGCAGGAGGTGCGGCGGGTCAAGCGGTTCGAAAGCGGCATCGTCTACAACCCGATCACCCTGACACCGAACCAGACCCTGGCCGACGCCAAAGAGCTCTGCGTCCGCTATGGCTTCACCGGCTTTCCGGTGGTCGACGAGAAACACCGCGTGGTCGGCATCGTCACCAACCGCGACATGCGCTTCGCCACCAGCGACGCCACCCCGGTGCATGCGATGATGACCTCCGACAATCTGGCCATCCTCAAGGAGCCGGCCGACCGCGACGAGGCGATCAACCTGATGAAGGAACGCCGGATCGAGAAGCTGCTGGTCACCGACGGGCAGGGCAAGCTGACCGGGCTGCTGACGCTGAAGGACAGCGAGAAGGCAGTGCTGAACCCGACCGCCTGCAAGGACGGTCTGGGCCGGCTGCGGGTGGCGGCGGCCACCTCGGTGGGCGATGCCGGCTTCGAACGCTCGGCCGCGCTGATCGACGCCGGCGTCGACATCATCGTGATCGACACCGCGCACGGCCATTCCGCCGGGGTGATCGACGCGGTGAAACGCGCCAAGACCCTGTCGAACGAGGTGCAGATCATCGCCGGCAACGTCGCCACCTCCGAGGCGACGCGGGCGCTGATCGACGCCGGCGCCGATGCGGTCAAGGTCGGCATCGGGCCGGGCTCGATCTGCACCACGCGGATGGTCGCCGGTGTCGGCGTGCCGCAGCTGACCGCGATCATGGATTGTTCCCGCGCCGCCGGCGACGTGCCGGTGATCGCCGACGGCGGCATCAAGTTCTCGGGCGATTTCGCCAAGGCGATCGCCGCCGGCGCCTCCTGCGCCATGGTCGGCAGCATGATCGCCGGCACTGACGAGAGCCCGGGCGAGGTGATCCTCTATCAGGGCCGCAGCTACAAATCCTATCGCGGCATGGGCAGCCTCGGC
>JBFXGQ010000599.1:0-2936 GCA_050177915.1 Pseudodonghicola sp.
ACGCGACACGCGCCTCTACTCTGGTGCAATACGACTTTCCCTATGCCGGCCCCTGGGGCGCCGAGAAGACCGCCGCGATGGGCGATCTGGCGCAGGACATCGCCGCCGAGCCGGGGCTGGTCTGGAAGATCTGGACCGAGAATCAGGACACCGGCCGCGCCGGCGGCATCTATGTCTTCGACAGCCCCGCGGCGGCTGCGGCCTATACCGAAAAGCATTCGGCCCGGCTGGCGGCCTTCGGCATCACCGGCATCAACGCGCTGAGCTTCGACGTGAACGACGATCTCTCCGCGATCACCCGCGCGCCGCTCTGAGGCGCTAGACAGGCAGACCCGATGCAGACCCAGACCCGTGCGAGTTCCGATATCATCCTCGAACGGATGATGGCGCTGCACCCCAAGATCATCGACCTGACGCTGGACCGGGTCTGGCGCCTGCTGGCGGCGCTGGACAATCCGCAGGACCGGCTGCCGCCGGTGATCCATATCGCCGGCACCAATGGCAAGGGCTCGACCCAGGCGATGATCCGCGCCGGGCTGGAGGCCGCGGGCAAGCGCGTCCACGCCTATACCTCGCCGCATCTGGCGCGGTTCCACGAACGCATCCGGGTCGCCGGAGAGCTGATCTCGGAGGACGAGCTGACCGCGGTCCTGGACGAGTGCTATGCCGCCAACGACGGCGGCAACATCACCTATTTCGAGATCACCACCTGCGCTGCGCTGCTGGCCTTCGCCCGCACGCCGGCCGATTACACCCTGCTCGAGGTGGGCCTGGGCGGACGGCTCGACGCCACCAATGTGATCGACAGACCGGCGCTCACCCTCATCACGCCGCTGTCGATCGACCATGAGGCCTTTCTGGGCGACACTCTGGCCAAGATCGCCTTCGAGAAGGCCGGAATCCTCAAGCGCGGCGTGCCCTGCGTGGTCGGTCCCCAGCCCGAGGAGGCGCTGGAGGTGATCGAGGCGCAGGCCGCCCGGCTGGGCGCGCCGCTGATCGCCCATGGCCAGCACTGGCATGTCGCCGAGGAACGCGGGCGCATGGTCTATCAGGACGAGCGCGGCTTGCTCGACCTGCCGCTGCCGAACCTGCCCGGCGCGCATCAGCTGCAGAACGCCGGCGCGGCGCTGGCCGCGCTGCGCCATCTGGGGATGAGGGAGACCGCCTGCGAGGCCGCCGTCACCCGCGCCTATTGGCCGGCCCGGATGCAGCGGTTGCAGACCGGCCCGCTGACCGCCGCCGCGCCCGAGGCCGAGCTCTGGCTCGACGGCGGCCACAACCCCGCCGCCGGTCTGGCGCTGGGGGCGCATCTGGCCCGGCTGCCGAAACGGCCCACCCATCTGATCTGCGGCATGCTCAACACCAAGGATGTCACCGGCTACCTGCGTCCGCTGGCGGCCGAGGCGGCCAGCCTGACCGCCGTCTCGATCCCCGGCGAGGCCAATACGCTCAGCGCCGGTCAGACCGCCGCCGCCGCCACCGCCGTGGGCATGGCCGCGGGTACCGCGGACAGCGTGCTGGAGGCGGTTCAAAGCATCGTCGCGGCCGAACCGCGCGCCCGCATCCTGATCTGCGGCTCGCTCTATCTGGCCGGCAATATCCTGCGCGAGAACGGCTAGGTCCGGGCGATCCCGGGCCGGCGCCTTTTTCTGGCTGCAAATATCCCCGCCGGAGGCATCGCGGCGCAGCCGCGACCGGGGCCTCAGCCCGCGGTCTGGCCCCAGTCCTTGTCCTGCATCTCACGCAGCCGGCTGGCGGTGCGTTCGAACTCGAACACCCCCTCGCCTTCGAGATAGAGCATCTCCGGCTCGGCCGCGGCCGAGCAGATCAGCCGCACATGCGCCTCGTAGAGCGCGTCGATCAGGGTGACGAAGCGTTTCGCCTCGTTGAAATTGTTGCGCGACAGCCGCGGGATGTCCTCGAGGATCAGCACCTTCACCGCATGGGCGATCGCCAGATAATCGCCGGGGCCGAGGTAATGGCCGCAGAGATCGTAGAAGCTGGCCCGGGCGACGCCGTTGCGATAGTGCGGCAGCACCACCTCGCGGCCCTTGACCTCCAGCACCAGCTGGGTGCCGGGGCCGGCGGCCAGATCGTGCCAGATCGCGTCGATGGCGGCGCGCGCCTCCGGCCCGGTGGGGGTGAAATAGACCTGGGCGCCCTCCAGCCGGTTCTGCCGGTAGTCCTTGGGGCTGACCAGTTCGTGCACCACCATCTTGTCCTTGATCAGCGCGATGAAGGGCAGGAACAGCTGCCGGTTCAGCCCGTTCTTGTACAGATCGTCCGGCACCCGGTTCGAGGTGGTCACGATCACCACGCCGGCGGCGAACAGCGCCTCGAACAGCCGGCCCACGATCATCGCGTCGGTGATGTCGGTGATCTGCATCTCGTCGAAGGCCAGCACCCTGACGCTGTCGATCACCGCCTGCGCTGCCGGTTGCAGCGCATCTTCGATGCCACGCTGGCGCGCCGTGTGCATGGCGGTGTGGATCTCCTGCATGAAGGCATGGAAATGCACCCGCCGCACCGGGATGTCGCCCAGCGAATCGACGAACAGATCCATCAGCATCGACTTGCCGCGCCCGACCCCGCCCCAGAGATAAAGCCCCTTGGGCGGCGGCGGCGCCTTGCGGAACAGCCCGCGCTTGGCGGGTTTGGCAAGACCCGCGCGGATGCGTTCGAATTCGGGCAGGACGGCCTCTTGCGCGCTGTCGTGATGCAGGGCGCCTTCGGCGATCCGTCGGTTGTAAAGGGCGATGATATCGGACATGGCCGCAGCCATAGCGCGCGGCCGCGGGGTTGAAAAGCACCCCCGCGCCGGAGGCCGCCGGGGGCGGTGACTTCACATCAAATATTCTGATGCGACGCTTCACATTTCTCCGGTTGCGCTTTCCCGGCTCGGGCTTAGTCTGCGGGCTCTGCGCAGTGGGAGGAGA
>JBFXGQ010000600.1:0-2936 GCA_050177915.1 Pseudodonghicola sp.
GGCTCGCGTATCAGCCCGTATTTGATCACCTCCGCCAATCCGGCGGACAGTTCGCGGTCGGGCAGGGTGCCCAGGGTATCCGTGTCGATGATGACGGCGTTGGGCTGGTGGAAGGCGCCGATCATGTTCTTGCCGAGGCGGTGATTGACGCCCGTCTTGCCGCCGACCGAGGAATCCACCTGCGACAGGAGCGTGGTCGGAACCTGGATGAAATCCACGCCGCGCTGATAACTCGCCGCCGCGAAGCCGCAGATGTCGCCGACGACGCCGCCGCCCAGGGCGATCAGGGTGCAGCGCCGGTTGAAGCGGTTCTCCAGCAGGGCGTCGTAGACGAGGTTGAGGGTGTCGAGGGTCTTGTAGGCCTCGCCGTCGGGCAGGCTGATAGAGCGCAGCGTGAAGCCCTGCAGGGCGCCTTCCAGTCTCTGCAGATACAGCGGCGCCACGGTGACGTTGCTGACCACCAGCACCTGCCGGCCGTGGATGTGGGGCGCGAACAGGTGCGGGTCGGGCAGCAGACCGCTGCCGATGTAGATCGGGTAGCTGCGTTCGCCGAGATCGAGTCGAAGGGTGCGCATGGACTGTCCTGCCGCCGCCGGAAGCGGGCACGCGAAAAGCGTGAGGATAGAATAATCGCCCGTCCAGGCAAAGAGCGGCTAGCGGCGCGGCGCGCGCTTCGGCCGGGGGGGCCTGACCAGCCGCATGATCTCGTTGACGACGTCCCGTGCCGAGCGTCCATCCGTGGGGACGACGATGTCGGCGATCTCCCGGTAGAGCGGATCGCGCACCGCCAGCAAGTCCTCCAGCCGGCGTTTGGGGTCGTCCGTCTGCAGCAGCGGCCGGTTGCGGTCTCTCCCCGTCCGCGCGAGGGTCTGCTCGGCCGAAGTCTCGAGATAGATCACGGTGCCGCGATCCGCCAGGTGGCGGCGGTTCTCGGGATCGAGGATCGCGCCGCCGCCGGTCGCCAGCACGATGTTCTGGAGCTGCGTCAGCTCGTCGATGACGCTGCTCTCCCGGCTGCGGAAACCGGCCTCACCCTCGAGCTCGAAGATCAGGGGGATGCCGACGCCGGTGCGCAGCTCGATCTCGCGGTCGCTGTCGATGAAGTCGCGCTTCAGCAGGCGCGCCAGCTGGCGGCCGATGGTGGTTTTTCCGGCCCCCATGGGACCCACCAGAAACAAATTGCCCGGCATGTTGGTCATGCCGGGCAGGTATGCCAGAAAGCCTGGCCGCTTACAAGCGGTGCTGCGGATTTAGAAGGATGCGAGGTTCTCCTTGAGGATCCGCGGCGTCACGAAGATCAGCAGTTCCGACTTCTCGTTCAGGTTGCTCGTGCTGCGGAACGCTGCGCCGATGCCCGGAAGGTCGCCCAGCAGCGGGATCTTGTCGACGTTGTTGCTTTTCCGATGGATGTAGATGCCGCCCAGCACCGCGGTATCGCCATTGTCCACCAGCACCTGCGTTTCCACGGCGCGGGTATCGATGGCGGGGATGCCTTCGGGTCCGAACAGATCGCCCACCGTATCCTGGGTCACGCGCAGGTCCATGACCACGCGGTCGTCGGGCGTGATCTGGGGGGTGACCGTCAGGGAGAGGGTCGCTTCCTTGAAGCTGACGGTTGCCGCGCCGCTGGACGAGGCCTCGCGATAGGGGATCTGCACGCCGTCACGGATGACCGCTTCCTTCTGGTTGGCGGTGATCACGCGCGGGCTGGAGACCACCTCGCCACGGCCCTCGGCCTGCATGGCGGACAGTTCCAGGCGCAGCAGGTCGCGACCGGCACGGCCAATGATGAAGTTGATGGCCGAGGTGGCGTTCGGCGCGCGCAGATCCGCGAGCAGAGCATCGACCGGCGGGTCGGAATCGTTGGGATTGGCGATAGTGGTCGGGAAGAAGTTCGGGTTGTAGGCCACGTCGCCCGGCAGGCCGCCACCGACAGCGGTATTGGTGGTGTTGGAGCTGTCCAGCTTGCCGCCGCCCCAGCGCACGCCCAGTTCCTTGGCGAAATCGTCGTTGGCGATCACGATGCGTGATTCGATCAGCACCTGCCGGACCGGGATGTCCAGCGTGGTGATGAGCTTGCGTATATCGGCCAGCTTGTCGGCGGTATCGCGGATCAGCAGGGTGTTGGTGCGCTGATCGATCGTGACAGTGCCGCGGTCGGACAGCATCGAGGTGCCTTCCTCGCCCTTCAGCAGCTCGGCGAGATCGGCGGCTTTGGCGTAGTTGACCTGGATGTACTCGGCGTACAGCGGAGCCAGTTCCTCGATCTGCTTCTGCGATTCCAGTTCGAGTTTTTCGCGCGCGGCGATTTCCTCGCTGGGGGCGACCAGGATCACGTCGTCGCTCTTGCGCATCGCCAGGCCCTTGGTCTTCAGCACGATGTCCAGGGCCTGGTCCCAGGGGACGTTCTGCAGACGCAGCGTCAGGTTGCCGGTGACGGTGTCGCTGACCACGATGTTGGTGCCGGTGAAATCGGCGATCAGCTGCAGGACCGAGCGGACCTCGATGTCCTGGAAATTGAGGGACAGGCGCTCACCCGTGAAGCCCAGCTTCTCGCGGCGGCGCGCCTCCTGTTCTTCCTTCGTCGTGGGCTTGATCTCCACCGTGTACAGGTTGTCGGTCTGGTAGGCCACGTGGTCGTATTCACCGGTCGGGGCGATCACCATGCGCACATTCTTGCCCTTGGCGAAGGTATCGACGGTCTTTACCGGCGTGGCGAAGTCGGAGACGTCCAGGCGGCGGTGCAGGTTCTCCGGCAGTTCGGCACCGAAGAAATCCAGTACCACCTGCCCCGCTTCCTGACGCATGTCGACCGGCATGTTGGAGCTGGCCAGTGTGATGATGACGCGGCCTTCGCCCTGGTCGCCGCGGCGGAAGTCGACATTCTGGATGGCGTTGCCGGACGCGGCGATGGGCTGCGAAGCGGCCGAAGCGCT
>JBFXGQ010000601.1:0-2934 GCA_050177915.1 Pseudodonghicola sp.
GACCGAGACGGAGAAGCCGCCGACATCGAACCGCAGCATGTTTTCCAGAACGACCTTCAGCGAAGCCGGCAGCTTCGAGACATCGCCCAGACCGGCTTCGGTCGCCGCGGGGATCGAGTAGTAAGAAATGGATTTGCCGTTCACGCTCAGGGTTTTGCGTGTCTTGGCTGTATCCTGTCCAACGATGATGGGCATATATGGCCTCCCTCAGAGAGTCGTGGATAACGGGAATTCGCTGGCCGCCTTCTGCATCAGCGCGGCGCGGCGTTCAATAGCGATCGTGGCGGGTGCGGCGTTTTTGTATACCATTGCACACAGATTTGTCATCGGCCCTCCGGATCGCGCGGGTTTCAAGAAACATTGATTGGTTCTTGCGGTGCTGCGGCTCTACATCTTAACACAGCGATAGGGGGAAATACCGCAGCTATGAAACCTTTTTCCGCGATCTTGGCCGCGTTCTGGCTGGCCTGTGCCGGGCCTTTGGGCGCCCAGCAAACCGGGCCGGTGGTGGTGGAGCTGTTCACCTCGCAGGGCTGCTCCTCCTGTCCGCCCGCAGATGCCCTGCTGCAGGAGCTGACCGGCCGCGAGGATGTGCTGCCGCTGGCGCTGCACGTGGACTACTGGGACTACATCGGCTGGGAGGACGGCTTTGCCGAACCGGTCTTCACCGCGCGGCAAAAGGGCTATGCCCGGGCGGCGGGGCGCAAGATGGTCTATACCCCGCAGATGATCGTCATGGGGCAGGAGGATGTGGTCGGCGCCCATGCGATGGAGCTGGCCGACCTGATCATGAGCCATATGCGCCGGCCGGTGTCGGTGCTGGTCAGCGCCCATGCCGAGGGCAACGCGCTGCATGTGGTGCTGGAGCCGACGGAAGGCCCGGTCAAGGGCCCGTTCGAGGTGCAGCTGGTCCGCTTCACCCCGCTGCAGCACGTCCAGATCAGCCGCGGCGAGAACGCCGGGCGCAACGTGGATTACGCCAATGTCGTCGATGGCTGGCGGGTTCTGGGCCGCTGGGATGGGCAGGGCGAGGCGCGGTTCGATGCGACCATCGACGGCGACCGACCGGCCGCGATCCTGATCCAGCAGGTCGGATTCGGCCCGATCGTGGGGGCGGCGCGGGTGCTGCGCTAATCGGCGTCGCGGCGCGCCGCGGGATGGCCCTCGGGGATGACATGAGGCTTCCAGCGGCGATGGATCCAGAACCACTGGTCCATATGCTCGCGCACCAGCTCCTCCAGCCCGTCGTTGACCGTCTGGGTCATGGTGACCGCGTCGCTGTGCGGCACCGGCGGTTGCATCACGATCTCGAAATCCAGCCCGTCCGGCTTGCGGATGGCATAGACCGGGATCAGCTCGGCATCGTATTTCAGCGCCAGCTCGGCCGGCACGATCGAGGTGACGGCGGGTTCGCCGAAGAAATCCAGCTCGAGCCCGCCATGGGCATGCAGATCGCCGACGATGGCTATGATGCCGCCGCTTTTCAGATGGCGCACCATCTCGATCATGCCGCGCCGGCCCTGTTCGAACATCGGCGTGCCGATGGCCGAGATCGTGCGCACGTAATGGGCGTTGAAATAGGGGTTGGCCATCCGGCGATAGAGCGACCCCATGCGGTGCCCGCGGGCGATCAGATTGGCGCGCGCCACGTCGTAATTTCCGAAATGCCCGGTGATCAGGATCACCGGCCGGCCGGCGGCGCGGGCGTTTTCCAGCGCCACCAGCCCGGGCCCCCTGATCGCGGCGCGGCGGGCGCGTTCGATGAAGGGGCGGCCCGAGTAGAGCTCGATCAGCGTGCGCCCGGCATTGTCGGGCACCGCCCGGCAGAGCCGGCGGATCTCGGTCTCGGACAGATCGGGGCGGGCCAGTTTCAGGTTGTCGCGGATGCGCTTGCTGAAGCCCACCAGCGGCGCCAGCCGGCCCACCACCCAGCCCATCGCCGGCACCCGCCAGCGGTAGGGGATCAGCCGGATCGCGCCGATCAGCCCGCGCAGGATCAGGTTGGACGCGAAATATCCGGCGCGGTCGGCAAGCGACAATGTGGATGGGTCGGCAGGCATGGGCTAGATCTTGGTCAGCTGCGGTAAGTCTCGCGGTGCCAGACATAGAGCCCGGCTCCGGCGATCACAAGCGTTCCGCACAGCGTCCAGACATCGGGGTATTCGCCGAAGATCAGCATGCCCCAGAGGGTGGCGAAGATCAGGCCGGCATAGGAATAGGGCGCCAGCATCGCCGCCTCGCCGCTGGAAAAGGCGCGGATCAGCGCCATCTGCCCCAGCGTGCCGAACACCATCAGCATTCCGATCAGCGCCCAGGCGGTGGCATCGGGGGTCTGCCAGCCGAACGGCACCGCGATGCTCAGCAGGATGGTGCCGACCAGCCCGGTGTAGAACAGCGAGGTCCAGGGATCCTCGCTCGCGCCGACCCGGCGGGTCAGCAGCGCATAGCCCGAATAGCAGCAGGCGGCGATCAGCGGCAGCAGGGCGGCGGCGCTGAAGACGTCGCTGCCGGGGCGGATCACGATCAACGCGCCGCACATCGCCGCGGCGATGCCGGCGACCCGGCGCGGCCCGAGGGATTCGCGCAGGAACAGCGCCGCGCCCAGCGTGATCAGCACCGGGTTCACCGACATCAGCGCCGCCGCATTGCTGAGCGGGATCCGGCTGAGCGAGGTGAAGAAGAACGCCGTCGCCCCCAGCAGCAGGCAGGAGCGCAGGATCTGCTGCACCGGATAGCGGGTGCGGGCGACGCGGTGCAGCCGCGGCGCCACCAGGATCAGCACCAGCAGCATCTGCCCGGCATAGCGCGCCCAGAGCGCGGTCAGCACGCCCACCCGCGGCGCCAGCGCCTTGACGCTGGCATCCATGATGGAAAAGCACAGCACCGCGAAAAGCATGGTCAGGATCGCGCGGTTGCGCTGCGCCAGCGCCTCGG
>JBFXGQ010000602.1:0-2933 GCA_050177915.1 Pseudodonghicola sp.
GCTGACCTCGAAACCCTATGCCTTTACCGCCCGCCCGTGGGAGCTGACCAAGACCGAGACCATCGACGTGATGGACGCGCTGGGGTCGAACATCCGCGTGGATACCAAGGGCCGCGAAGTGATGCGCATCCTGCCACGCAACCACGACGGCGTGAACGAGGAATGGATTTCCGACAAGTCCCGCTTCGTCTGGGACGGCCTGCGCCGTCAGCGTCTGGACAAGCCCTATGTGCGCGAGAACGGCAAGCTGCGGCCGGCCACCTGGGCCGAGGCCCTGGGCAAGGCGGCGGCGGCGATGAAGGGCAAGAAGGTTGCCGCGCTGGTCGGCGATCTGGCCCCGGTTGAGGCGATCTTCGCGCTCAAGCAGCTGGTCACCGGGCTGGGCGGCAGCATCGAGGCGCGGACCGACGGCGCGGTTCTGCCCGCCGGCAACCGGTCGGCCTATGTCGGCACCGCGGCGATCGAGGATATCGAGACCGCCAAGCAGATCTATCTGATCGGCACCAACCCGCGCGACGAGGCGCCGGTGCTGAACGCCCGCATCCGCAAGGTCTGGTCCAAGGGCGCCAGCGTCCATGTGCTGGGTCCGAAGGACATGGACCTCACCTATGACTACGAATGGGTGGGGCCGGGCCGGGCGCCGCTGAACAAGCTGGTGGCCGAGGCCAAGCCGGTCGATGGCGCGCTGGTCATCGTCGGGCAGGGCGCCCTGACCGAGGGCGACGGCATCGCGGTGCTGGGCCAGGCGATGGCGCTGACCGAGAAGCTGGGCGGCAAGATGCTGGTGCTGCACACCGCCGCCGCGCGGGTCGGGGCGATGGATCTGGGCGCGGTCACCGAAGGCGGCATGACCAAGGCGCTGGACGGCGCCGACGTGGTCTACAGCCTCGGCGCCGACGAGGTCGAGATCGCCGCGGGCCCCTTCGTGATCTATCAGGGCAGCCATGGCGACCGCGGCGCGCATCGCGCCGACGTGATCCTGCCGGGCGCCGCCTATACCGAGGAAGCCGGTCTGTTCGTCAACACCGAGGGGCGGCCGCAGCTGGCGCAGCGCGCGGGCTTCGCGCCCGGCGAGGCGAAGGAGAACTGGGCGATCCTGCGGGCGCTGTCCGGCGAGATGGGCGCAGCGCTACCCTACGATTCGCTGGCGCAGCTGCGTCAGGCGCTGGTCGCCGAGGTGCCGCATCTGGCCCGCGTCGATCAGGTGATCGAGAACGACTGGCAGCCGCTGGAGACCACCGAGCTCAAGCAGGGCAAGTTCTTCCCGGCGGTCAAGGATTTCTACCTGACCAACCCGATCGCCCGCGCCTCGGCGCTGATGGCGGAACTCAGCGCCAATGCGGCCGCCCGCAAATCGGGGAAAATGGCCGCAGAATGATCCGCGCCCTGCTCATATCGCCCCTGCTGCTGGCGGCCTGCGGACCGCAGGCCGGCGGCGAGGTGACGCGCTTTGCCCCCGACTATCGGGGGGTAGAGACCAGCCTGCTGGATGGCGATCTGGTGCAGTTCAGCGTGTCGATGACCGGCGCGCGGGCGCAGGCCGATGTGGATGCCTATGCGGAATGTGCGGCGGCGCAATATGCGCTGATCCGCGGCTACGGTTTCGCGCGGCATCTGCGCACAAATGTTTACGAAGAGGGTGGCGTGTGGCGGGCAGATGCTGTTTACACCATCTCGCCATCGCTGCCCCGCGGGCTGCGCAAGCTAGACGCCGAGGTCGTAGTTGCGCATTGCGCGGAGAACGGAATACCCACGGTGTGAGGACCTATGGCTGACTTCTTTTCCAACACCTATCTGGGCATCGCCCTTGTCCTGATCGGACAGGTGCTGCTTGTCGTGGTGCCGCTCCTGGTGGCGCTGGCCTTCCTGATGTATGCCGACCGCAAGGTCTGGGCCGCCGTGCAGATGCGCCGCGGGCCCAACGTGGTGGGCATCTACGGCCTGCTGCAGAGCTTTGCCGACTTCCTGAAATACATGGTCAAGGAAGTGGTCTTCCCCGCCGGGGCCGACCGGGCGGTGTTCCTGCTGGCGCCGATGATCAGCCTGGTGATGTCGCTGATTGCCTGGGCGGTGATCCCGTTCAACGACGGCTGGGTGGTCTCCAACATCAACGTCGCCATCCTCTATATCTTCGCCATCTCCTCGCTCGAGGTCTACGGCGTGGTGATGGGCGGCTGGGCCTCGAACTCGAAGTACCCGTTCCTGGGCTCGCTTCGCTCGGCGGCGCAGATGATCTCCTACGAGGTGTCGATCGGCCTGATCATCATCGGCGTGATCATCTCGTCGGGCAGCATGAACCTGACCGACATCGTGCGGGCCCAGGATGGCGCCTACGGGATCTTCAGCTGGTACTGGCTGCCGCATCTGCCGATGCTGTTCCTGTTCTTCATCTCGGCGCTGGCCGAGACCAACCGCCCGCCGTTCGACCTGCCGGAAGCGGAATCGGAGCTGGTGGCCGGCTATCAGGTTGAATACAGCTCGACCCCATTCCTGCTGTTCATGATCGGCGAACTCACCGCCGTGGTGCTGATGTGCGCGCTGACCTCGCTGCTGTTCTTCGGCGGCTGGCTGTCGCCGATCCCGGGTCTGCCCGACGGCATCCTGTGGATGGTCGCCAAGATGCCGTTCGTCTTCTTCATGTTCGCCATGGTGAAGGCGATCACCCCGCGCTACCGCTACGACCAGCTGATGCGTCTGGGCTGGAAGATCTTCCTGCCGATGTCGCTGATCTGGGTGGTCTTCGTCGCCTTCGCCGCGCGGTTCGACTGGGTCTGGGGCGTCTATGCCCGCTGGACCATGGGGGGCTGAGGATGTCGGTGACCGCAACAGACCTGAAACGCCCCGCCCAAGTGGAGTGCCTCGCATGACCCAGATCGACTATACCCGCGCCGCGAAATACTTCCTGCTGGCCGACTTCTTCGTTGGCATGAAGC
>JBFXGQ010000603.1:0-2927 GCA_050177915.1 Pseudodonghicola sp.
TCAGGGCAATGACGAGCAGATTCGAGGACGAGACGGCCACGCCCTCGCTCGCATCCGAAGGGGAGCGAACCCACGATGATTCAGGCCAGCAGCGGACACGGCCAAACCCGAACTACGGGATCGAAGGCTATATGCCCGAGCATCGGAAGGCCGGTCGCGCACGCGGCGGTGGCGGAGATCTACCGCCGTAGATGACCGCTCCGAGACAGGCGGCGGCTATTGATACTGTGTCCCGTTCCACGCGAACACTTTGTTGGCATCGTCATAGCGCAGATCGTGCATACCATGATGCACGGTCGGGAGGACGATAGCCTTTTCAAAGAAGTATGCCAGTTCGATCGCCTTGGGCGCATAGCCTTGCGCTGTCGCCAGAATGGCATAGCCCGCGCAGCCGCCCGATCCACAGTATCCGAAACCGGAATCGTTGAGCGACACGAGCAGATCGGGACGGCCATCGCCGTTGAGGTCGGCATGGCCCACAGTAAAGCCGATCCGATGGCCCGTCTTTTCGTAATCGGTCCATTCCTTGCCGAAGGAGCTGCCAAGGTCGCGTCGAATAGCGACGGCTTCGGCGGCCGTCGGTTGGCCGCCCACCGCCGCCGTTAGTGGATAATGCGCCGGCGCTGCGTTCGCTGCCGCGCTGACAGTTAGTCCGGCAATCGTTGCTAAGATCAGGTTCCGCATCATTTTCCTCCCCTTCTTTCGACCGGGTATGACCACAAAAGGAGCGCTTCAAAACCGCTCTGAATGGGAGACTAGCATTTTCCGTCAGTTTAGGGACGAGGTTCGGGCCGCGCGAGCATTTTGCCGAGCGTCGTCACCAGAGCGGTGGGAAGATAGGGCTTGGGAATAAAGTCTGCGCCTGCCGGCAATGTGCCCGGGTCTGGCCGGACCCGGCCCGATGATATGAGCACGGCGATTCCGGGCCATCGGACCCGGATCGAGGCGGCCAGATCGAGGCCATTCATGCCTGGCATCTCGATGTCAGTGAACACCGCGCCTATGTCGTCGCGACCTTCAAGGATCGCCAATGCGTCGGCTGCGTCGCCAGCTTCAAACACATTATAGCCGGACTCCATGAATATGTCGGCCGCCATGGCTCGGACGAGAGGTTCATCCTCTACGATGAGGACGGCAACATTTCTTCCAAGTGGCCTCCGCATAGCTTTTGTTACTCCCTGTTCGTTCTTGTCTGGGCGCGATCTTCGCCAAGCGATTGCGCCACATCGCGCAGGACGGCGGCCCAATATCCCAGGATCAGTCCTTCATCGCGCGATGTTTCGGCCGTTGTTACGGCATAAATGCCGAGAACACCGGATATTTCCTCGACTGACGCGATCCCCTTGCGCCCCATCAATGTTCCCAGGACGGCCAAAGCCCCGCCCATCGCCCGCACCGTTACCGGGTCGGCGGCGACAGGCATGTCTCTGGACAGCTCGTCATTCGGCGCAGCTCGTAGGGGACCGGGGAGCGCATCGAGCGCGGCTTGCAAATGAGCGGCCGCGGTCAGCTCGCCGGCCTCGTCCAGCATCGACAGTGCCACACGCATAAGGCCCGTCGCCCGTTCCTGCAAAGAAGCGTCGCCGGTCATGCAAGCCGTTCGCGTTGCTTCGCGGAAAGCCGCCGCGATGGCTTCGCCTCCGTCTCCCCTGCCCGCGCGATCTCTACGGAATTCTTGCCGGAGTGCTTCGCACGATACATTGCCTTGTCGGCCGCGTGCATCAGCTCGCTCGCGCTTCGGGCAGCATCGGGCGGGATCAGAAGCGCCCCCATGCTGCATGTTACAGGATATGGGGAATCCTTCAGCACAGAGGACAAGCGCGCATGAATGTCGTGCGCGAAGCCGTGGCCCTCTGCGATCGACGGAACACGGACGAGCAAGGCGAACTCGTCACCGCCTATCCGGCCAATCAGATCCTCGCGACGCATGATAGAGGACACGCCCTTGGCGAAGGTCTGCAAAACTTCATCTCCGGCCTGGTGCCCTTCCTGATTGTTCACATCCTTGAAGTCGTCGAGATCGAGAATAACGAGAAGGAGGGTTTGCCTGCCATGCGCAGCCGCTTCGATCGCCTTCGCGCATCGGTGCTGGAAAACCTCTTTGTTCAGCGTTCCCGTCATTCGGTCGCGGTGCGCGTGATACAGCTCTCTGTCGTAGGAGCGCCGGAAGCTGGTTATGGAAGCTGCGATAAATAGGAATGCGACAATGCGAACCGCTACGCGCAGCGCCATCAGCGGCACGGGAGGCGATCCAGACTGCAAGGATGGCACCAGCGCGAGGAAGGCCGTCACCACGGCAACGAAATACCCCTGCCCCGCCCCTAACCGCCAGCAGGCGGCACAGACTACGAGCATATAGAGCGGCGAAAAGCCGACTCCGGGGAGTGCGGAATCGGCCAGGGCGATGGCCGCTGTCGTGGCGACGATCGCAAACCAGACCTGCTCTCTGGAAAGGGATTCTAGACGTTTGGCCAGAAAGCCGACGGGCATTGGACTGTTCACGCGCGACCTACTCGATCAGAATTCTCCAATTCGCGTCGTCAGTCATCGCGGGATAGCTGGCGGCACGTCTCTCTTTGGAGACGTGCCGGCCACTAGAACCGGGTGTTGCAAACCTGAAGCAAGTCAGGCGCGGACGCTTGTGGGTTAGCTGCTGCCCGGTTCTCGACGCGAGGATATCCTTTTTTGGCCAGATGTTGGCAGGGAAGGAGGCGTTCATGTCGAAGAAGATAGTGGCACCGGCTTACGTGGCGGCGATGGAGCGGGCTGAGGCTGATCCATCCGCGGCGCGTTTCTGGGTCGGCCTGGATGTCGGTTACAGGACAACGGCGGTTTGCGTCGTGGATTGTGACGGCGCGATTGTTCACCAGGTCTCAATGAAGAGCAGCGCCACCGAGATCGGGCGCTATCTGCGCAAGAACTTCAAA
>JBFXGQ010000604.1:0-2924 GCA_050177915.1 Pseudodonghicola sp.
CGGCGGCGCCAAGGTCGCGGTGCTCGGCCAGGCCTTCCCCTATATGCCGATCGCCAACCCGGGCTGGATGTTCCCCGAATACTCCTTCGGCATCCGCGACGAGCATATGCAGGAGATGGTGGACGAGGTCCGCGACGCGGGCGCCGATGTGGTGGTGGTGCTCAGCCACAACGGCTTCGACGTCGACAAGAAGATGGCCAGCGTTGTCACCGGCATCGACGTGATCCTGTCCGGCCACACCCATGACGCCCTGCCCGAACCGGTGCAGGTCGGCCAGACCTTCATCATCGCGTCGGGCTCCAACGGCAAGTTCGTCTCGCGCGTCGATCTGGACGTGCGCGACGGCCAGATGATGGGGCTGCGGCACAAGCTGATCCCGATCTTCTCGGACGTGATCGCGCCCGATCCGGTGATCACCAAGCTGATCGACGAGCAGCGCGCGCCCTACGAGAGCCAGCTGAAAGAGGTGATCGGCCAGGCCGATGGCGTGCTCTACCGCCGGGGCAACTTCAACGGCACCTGGGACGACCTGATCTGCGACGCCCTGCTGTCCGAGCGCGAGGCCGATATCGCCATGTCGCCCGGCGTGCGCTGGGGCCCCTCGGTGCTGCCCGGTCAGGACATCACCCGCGAGGACATCTGGAACGTGACCTCGATGAGCTACGGCAAGGCCTATCGGTCCGAGATGACCGGCGAATTCATCAAGGTGATCCTTGAGGACGTGGCCGACAACATCTTCAACCCGGACCCCTACTACCAGCAGGGCGGCGACATGGTCCGCATCGGCGGCATGGGCTACCGGATCGACATCACCAAGCCGCAGGGCGAGCGGATCTCGGAGATGACCCTGCTCAAGACCGGCGAGGCGATCGACCCGGCGAAATCCTATGTCGTCGCCGGCTGGGCCTCGGTCAACGAGGGCACCGAAGGGCCGCAGATCTGGGACGTGGTGGAAAGCCACATCCGCAAGCAGGGCACCGTCAAGGTGACCCCCAACACCTCGGTCAAGGTCGTGGGCGCCTGAGCGCCCCGATCCGGACCCGATGACGCATTCTCAAAGGAGGCAAATCCAGATGAGTGACAGCTCCAACGCAAAGTCGCCCTCTCGCCGCCAGTTCCTGACCGGGGCGGCGGCGGCGGGTGCCGGTGCGGTTGCGGCAACCGCGGCCCGCGCCGCCGGCCCCGACCCGCTGATCACCGAGGTCCAGGACTGGGCCTCGGCCACCGGAGAGGGGGTGGATGCCACCCCCTACGGCCTGCCGATCCGGTTCGAATCGGACGTGCGCCGGCGCAACGTCGGCTGGCTGACCGCCGATACCATCAGTTCGATCAACTTCACGCCGATCCACGCGCTGGACGGCACCATCACGCCGCAGGGCTGCGCCTTCGAGCGGCACCACTCCGGCGCCATCGAGCTGCGCAAGGAAGACTACAGGCTGATGATCAACGGTCTGGTGGATACGCCGCTGGTGTTCACCTATGCCGATCTGGAACGCTTTCCGCGCGTCAACCGCACCTTCTTCCTGGAATGCGCCGCCAACACCGGCATGGAATGGGCCGGCGCGCAGCTGAACGGCGCGCAGTTCACCCACGGCATGATCCACAACATGGAATATTCCGGCGTGACCCTGCGCACCCTGCTTGAGGAGGCGGGTCTGACCGCCGCCGGCGATCTGAAGGACAAATGGGTCTATGTCGAGGGCGCCGACGCCTCCTCGAACGGCCGCTCGATCCCGATGGAAAAGGCGCTGGACGACTGCATGATCGCCTTCAAGGCCAACGGCGAGGCGCTGCGCAAGGAGCACGGCTATCCGGTCCGCCTGATCGTTCCCGGCTGGGAAGGCAACATGTGGGTCAAATGGCTGCGCCGCATCGAGGTCACCGATCAGGCGGTGCAGAGCCGCGAGGAGACCAGCAAGTACACCGACACCCTGGCCAATGGCACCAGCCGCAAGTGGACCTGGGTGATGGATGCCAAGTCGATCGTCACCAGCCCCAGCCCGCAGTCGCCGATCAAGCACGGCAACGGCCCGCTGGTGATCACCGGCCTGGCCTGGTCCGGCCGCGGCGCGATCACCCGCGTCGACGTGTCCAAGGACGGTGGCAAGACCTGGGAGACCGCCCGCCTTGCCAATCCGGGCCAGTCGATGGCGCTGACGCGCTTCTATCTGGACACCGAATGGAACGGCGAGGAGATGCTGCTGCAGTCCCGCGCCATGGACGAGACCGGCTATGTCCAGCCCACCAAGGCCGAGCTGCGCGAGGTGCGCGGCGAGAACTCGATCTATCACAACAACTGCATCCAGACCTGGTGGGTCAAGCCGAACGGAGAGGCCGAGAATGTCGAAGTATCGTAAGCTGATCGTCACCACGGCGCTGGCAGCGACCCTGATGGCGGGCCCCGCGCTGGCCGAGAAACTGGGCCTGGGCCGTCCCGCGCTGCCGGAAGAGATCGCCGCCTGGAACATGGACGTGAGCCCCGACGGCACCGGCCTGCCCGAAGGCTCGGGCTCGGTCATGGATGGCGAGGCGCTGTTCTCGGACTACTGCGCGGTCTGCCACGGCGATTTCGCCGAGGGCGTCGACAACTGGCCCAAGCTGGCCGGTGGCGCCGGCACGCTGGCCGACAAGGACCCGCTGAAGACCGTGGGCTCCTACTGGCCCTATCTGTCGACCACCTGGGACTACGTCCACCGCTCGATGCCCTTCGGCAACGCGCAGACGCTGAAGCCGGACGAGGTCTATGCGATCGTCGCCTACATCCTCTATTCCAACGATCTGGTTGAGGATGATTTCGTGCTGTCCAAGGAGAACTTCCTGGAGGTCGAGATGCCCAACAAGGACGGCTTCATCGTCGACGACCGGGAAACCGCCGAGGCGGCGTTCTGGAAGGCCGAGCCTTGCATGACCAACTGCAAGGAGAC
>JBFXGQ010000605.1:0-2923 GCA_050177915.1 Pseudodonghicola sp.
CAGCGCGGTCAGCGCCCGGGCGCGGTCGATCTGGCTCTGCTCGGCCGGCCGGCCGCGGGTCTTCAGCGCATGCGCCATCGCCAGGATCAGCTCGGCCCCGGCGACGCCGCCGCCGAGCACCGCGATGCGGGCCGGGCCGGCGCCGTCCAGATAGGCGCGCCAGCGCGTCGCGAAGGGACCGAGCGGCTTGGCCGGGATGGCGTGCTCGGCAAAGCCGGGCAGATCGGGCATGTCCGAGGTGATGCCGACATTGACCGAACAGACGTCATAGGCGACCGGCGGCCGGCCCGGCACATGCACCAGCCGGGCGCGGGTGTCGATGCCGTCGCAGGCGCCCAGCACCACCCGTGCGCCGGCAAAGCGCGCCAGTTTCACCAGGTCGATGTCCAGCGCCTCGCGGTCGTAATGCCCGGCGACGAAGCCCGGCAGCATGCCGGAATAGGGCGCCGTGGGACCGGGGTTGATCACCGTCACCCGGGTGCCCGGCAGCGGCCGCATGCCCCATCTGCGCAGCACCAGCGCATGGGAATGCCCGCCGCCGACAAGCACGAGGTCGCGGGTGGAGGGGAAGCGCGCGCGGTCCAAGCCCGGGGCTCCCTCGATCAGCTCTGGCTGCCGGCGGCGGGACCGTCCTGGTCGGGCGCGGTGTCATGGGTGGCCCAGACGCCGTCCTTGCCGGCCGGCGGCAGGCTTGCCGGAGTCTCGTGGCGGTGCATATGCGCCTTGGCGATGAAATTGGCGGTGATCGGCGCGGTCAGGAACAGGAACAGCGTGATCAGCAGCTCGTGCCAGGACACATGCCCCTCGGTCGAGATCGCGTGGATCATCGAGGCGATCAGCACGCCGCCCACCCCCAGCGTGGTGGCCTTGGTCGGCGCGTGCAGCCGCGACATCGGATCGTCGAGCTTGATCAGCCCGAAGGAGCCGACCAGTCCGAAGATGCCCCCCAGCACCAGAGCGGCGGCGATGAGATAGTCGTAGATCTGGTCCATGGCGCCGCTCACTCGATGATATTGCCGCGCAGCATGAAGCGCGCATAGGCCACGGTGGAGACGAAGCCCAACATGGCGATGATCATCGCCGCCTCGAAGAAGATCTCGGTGCCGTTCGACAGCCCGTAGAGGATCAGCAGCGCGATGGCGTTGATCACCATGGTATCGAGCGCCAGAACCCGGTCGCCGACGCCTTCGGCGGTGGCGATCTTCCACAGGTTCATCAGCAGCGCGGCGCCGAAGCAGGCGGTGCAGAAATAGATGGCATAGGTCAGGATCATTCGAAAATCTCCATCAGGCGGCGTTCGTAACGGTCCTTGATCTCGTCCCGCACCGCGTCGGGATCGGGCGCGTCGAGGCAATGCACCAGCAGATAGTGTCCCTCGGCCGACAGATCGGCGCTGACCGTGCCGGGGGTCAGGGTGATGGTCCCGGCCAGCGCGGTGATCGCCTCGGGCGTGCGCAGCTCCAGCGGGATGCAGACCCAGGCCGGATGGCGGTCGCCGTTGGACTTGAACAGCACGATCTTGGCCACGGTGAAATTGGCGACGATGATATCCCAGATCACGATCAGGATATATTCGACGATCTTCAGCGGATGGCGCAGGCCGGGCCGGTCGGGCCAGTAGGGACGGGTGAGAAACGGGATCACCGTGCCCAAGAGCAGTCCGAACAGCAGAGAATTGACCGAGAAGCGGTTCACCAGCAGCAGCCAGACCAGCGTCAGCAGGCCGGTCAGCAGCGGGTGCGGAAAGATCCGGGCAAGCAGATTCATGGGTCAGGGCCTCTGCAGAACGGTTTCGATATAGGCCGCCGGGGCGAACAGCTGGGCGGCGGTGGCTTCGGTATAGCGCAGGATCGGCCCGGCCAGAACGGTCAGCGCGACCAGACCGGCCAGCAGTGCGAAGGGCGCGACGAAGGCCAGGCCCGGCACCGGCTCGGGCGCCAGTTCGGGGCTGAGCGGGCGGCCGATGTCGTCGTCCTCCGGGTCCTGCGGCGGCACCACCTTGCGGTCGTGAGACTTCCAGAACAGGAGGCTGCCGGCGCGGGCCAGACCCACGATGGTGATCAGCGAGGTGGTCAGGATCACCGCCCAGACGGTCCAGACCTGCGGGTTGTCGCGGGCCGCCGACATCACCAGCAGCTTGCCGACGAAGCCCGACAGCGGCGGCATCCCGGCCATGGCGATGCTGCCGGCAAAGAACAGCGATGCGATCAGCCCGCTCTGCGGCATCGGCGGGCGCGGGATCAGCGCGCCGCCGCGCCGCTCCATCACCAGATCGGCGACTAGGAACAGCAGCGCCGCGGTAAAGGTCGAATGGATGGTGTAATAGAGCGCCGCTGCCACCGATTGCGGCGTGAACAGCGACACCGAGATCAGCAGCGTGCCCATCGAGGCGATGGCGCCGAAGGCCACCAGGCGGCCGAGCTCCTTCGAGCCGAGGATGCCGATCGACCCCGCCGCTAGCGTCAGCAGCGCCGCCGGCAGCAGCCAGTCGCCGACCAGGCCCGCGGTGATCGCCACGTCGGGGCCGAAGACCAGCGTGTAGATCCGCAGGATCGAATAGGCGCCCACCTTGGTCATGATGGCGAAGAGCGCCGCCACCGGCATCGGCGCATTGGCGTAGGAGGCCGGCAGCCAGAAGTGCAGCGGCAGCACCGCGCCCTTGATGGCGAAGACCAGCAGCAGCAGCACCGCGCCGACCCGCAGCAATGCGGTATCCTCGGCCGGCAGCGCCGCCACCCGCACCGCCAGATCGGCCATGTTCAGCGTGCCGGTCACCGAATAGAGCGTGCCGAGCGCGATCAGGAACAGGCTGGAGCCGAGCAGGTTGTAGACCACATATTGCACCCCGGCGCGCAGCCGGACCGAGCCGCCGCCATGGATCATCAGCCCGTAGGAGGCGATCAGCAGCACCTCGAAGAAGACG
>JBFXGQ010000606.1:0-2917 GCA_050177915.1 Pseudodonghicola sp.
GCAACCTGTCGGCCGATCAGCTGTTCGACAAGATCATGGCGGCACCGCTGATCCGCTGTGACGAGGTCGCCTGGGACGTCCTCGGCCTGTCGATGGCAAGCTGGAACGCCGTCGGCGCGCTGATCCTGGCGCTGATCTGGATCGCCGCCGCGCGCACCAAGGCCTGAGAGGCCCCGCGGCTCAGGACGACTTGCTGGTCGACAGCAGCAGGCTGGTTTCGCTGGTGGTGACTCCGTCGAGCATTCGGATCCGGGCCAGCGCCCGGTCCAGTCCCTCCAGCGTCTCGGTGCCGAGTTCCACGATCAGATCCCAGCGCCCGTTCGTGGAATGCACCGCCCGCACCTCGGCCATGCCGGTGAGCTGACGGGTGATCCGCGCCGCCCCGCGCCCCTCGATCCCCACCATCATCAGCGCGCGCACCGGATCGTGCAGCGTGTCCTGCTTCAACACCACGGTGAAGCCCAGGATATCGCCCGACCGCTGCAGCCGTTCGAGCCGCGCCCGCACCGTGCTGCGCGACACCCCCAGGCGCAGCGCCAGATCGGAAAGCGAGGCGCGCGCATCATGCCTGAGCGCTGCCAGCAGGCGTTCGTCCGTTTTGTCCATTCCAAGCGCCCGTTTTGATCCATTCCTGCCCAGATTGAGCAAATTGGGTGCTGCACATCAACGCATTTCGGCGCCATCTCTGGCGGAGCACAGGGATACCCAATGTCTTCCACCACCTGCATTCTGATCGGCGCCCCGCTTGACTGCGGCAAGCGCCGCCCCGGCTGTCTGATGGGGCCGGACGCGCTGCGCACCGCCGGGCTAGGGCCCGCGCTCGCAAGCCTCGGCCATGGGGTCGAGGATCGCGGCAACCTCGCCCCCCGGCCGCATCGCCCCGATGACGCCGCCGACCATCTCTATCGGCCGAACGAGACCATCGGCTGGACCGAAACCCTGCGCGCCGCCGCGCGCGAGGCCATGGCCGATGGGCTGCCGATCTTTCTGGGCGGCGATCATGCGCTCTCGCTTGGTTCGGTCGCCGGGGTGGCCGAGCATGCGGCCCGGATCGGCCGGCCGCAATTCCTGCTCTGGCTCGATGCGCATAGCGACATCCACACCCCGCAAACCACCCAATCCGGCCATCTGCATGGCACGCCCATCGCCTATGTCACCGGGCGTGAGGGGTTTGACGGCTTCCCGACCGTGACCGCCCCGGTGGCGCCGGAAAACGTCTGCCTGATCGGGCTGCGGTCGGTCGACCCGGCCGAGCGTCGGGCATTGCAAACCAGCCCCATCGGCCGCCACGACATGCGCGACATCGACGAGAACGGCATCGCCCGCGGCCTGGCCGCCTTCCTCGACCGGGTGGCGGCGGCGAACGGGCTGTTGCACGTCTCGCTCGACGTCGACTTTCTCGACCCGTCGGTCGCCCCGGCGGTGGGCACCACCGTGCCCGGCGGCGCCACCGTGCGCGAGGCGCATCTGGCGATGGAGATGATCTGTGACAGCGGCCTTCTCAGCTCGCTCGATCTGGTCGAGCTGAACCCCTTCCTCGACGAACGCGGCCGCACCGCCCATCTGATGGTCGATCTCTGCGCCTCGGCGCTTGGCCGCCGCGTCTTCGACCGACCGACGCGGGCCTACGGGTGACGCAGCCACCGGACAAGTGACCCACGCCCTGATCGTTGGACAGGAACTGGCGCAATTCAAGCTAGTCGTTTCACCTGCCGATCGGGGTGGTTGATCTCATGTCTTTCCCCATCGACCAGCGCCGGAGGCTTGCAGCCCTGGGCTGAGTGAGGGCACTGGTGATTATAGAAGGTCATCTGTTCTCAGATGGCCGCCTTGGTCTCCGATCCTGGCTTCTAGGCATGCAGATAGGCGCATACGCATGTGCGGGTCCGCCGGAGCCTTTCGAGGAAGATGTTGTCGAGGCAGCGTCCCTTGCCGTCCATCCACCGCCCGGCAGCGCATGTTTTCATGCGCGAGAGGGGCACGCCAGTCCAGCGCGCTCGGTTCGTCCAGGGCGAGGGAGGTGAACCGAGAGCCCTGCTCCCTGGTCATGATCTCGGCCGGGCCGAACTTGTGGATGACCTCGTTCAGAGCCTCGACACAGTGGTCATTCGACCTTGATCGACTCTGTTGCACAAATCGGGTGATGGCCGAGGTTCCCCTTTCCCCGGACGGACTTATCCCACAGCTTCCGTGACGGGTATGCCGAGCGCGGTGTATCCGTTCAGGACGGCGATGCGGACCTGAAGTTCAGCGACCTGACGGTCGAAGTCCCGCGCCATAAGGCGCTGCCCCAGCAACTTCACACAGTGCATCCAATCGTCGGGAAAGCGATCCCCCGGATCGCTTTCTGATCCTCCTCATATCTCGACGCGGCTTCGGCGGTGGTATCCGTTCCATCCACTGCCCGGCAGGCGCATCCGCAGGATGCTGCCGAGAGGGGTCGCCAGAGCGCGCGGCCCAGGTATTTCGCCGCGCGCAGGGCCTCGTTTCGCGCCACGGCTCCGGCGGTGATGGTCTTCCAGGGCTTCGCGTTCTTGCGGGGCGGGATGACGGCATGGGCGCCACGGTCGGCAATAGCGTCGTGGCATTTACGTGTGTCGTAGGCACCGTCGGCGGTGAGGTGAACCGCTCCGGGTTTGCCGGAGGCTGATTGGGGTTAGTTACGCGGCCATGTCTTCAGTTTCCAGAGCGGCGTAGAAGTTTGCCTCTGCTTCCGCCGGCGGGATGCTCCCGATCGGTTCGAGCAGGTCGAGCCGGTGAACGCCACCGGTTCAAGAGAACCGGCGAGGGGTTGTTGAACCAGTCGACCCATTCGAGGGTGGCATATTCAACGGCCTCGAAGCTGCGCCACGGCCCGCGTCGATGGATGACCTCCGCCTTGAAGAGACCGTTGATCGTCTCCGCCAAGGCATTGTCG
>JBFXGQ010000607.1:0-2912 GCA_050177915.1 Pseudodonghicola sp.
GGCGGGTCATGAGGGTCATGTTGCATTCTCCCGGTTGGACTTTTGTTATTGGGAGAAGGCTAGCCGGACACATTCCACCAGAAAAACGCGTTTTCTGTATGAATTGACACAGTGAATGCGGTTTAGGCCGCGGGCTGCATCAGCAGATGGTCCAGCCCGCCCTCGCGCACCAGCGCCTCGCCGGTGCGCAGCACCGCCTGCACGATGGCGGAATTCTGCAGCGACGGCGCATAGGCCACCCCCAGCACCGGCGCCTCCAGCTTGTCGCCGATCGGCAGCGCCACATAGCCGGCGCGCCCGTCGCGGTCGGCCGGGCCGCAGATGTTCAGGATCGAATAGCCGAACTCGGCCGCCACCAGCCCGCGCAGCACCGAGCTCGACTTGGTGCGATGCACCACATTGGGCACCAGCCCCAGCGATTCAAAAAGCCCGAGGAAGTATTCAGTGGCGCCCGGCAGATCGAGCACGATCATCCGCAGCGGCGCCAGATCGGCCATCGCCACCTCGCCGCAGCAGGCCAGCGGCGAGTTCGCCGGCAGGATCGCCCACGGCCGGGCGTTCAGCAGCGGCGCGAAGGACCGCGCGTCGGGCACCGCCATGCGATAGGTCACCGCCATGTCCACCGCCCCGGACTTCAGCAGATCCTCGATCGAATGCAGGTTCCCCTCGGTCAGGTCGATGCGGATGTCGGGATAGCTCTGGGCGATCCGCTTCAGCAGCGGCGGCAGCACATAGGGCGCGGTGGGCGCGTAGCAGCCCATCCGCAGCGTGCCGGTGGGATCGCCGGCCAGCGACATCAGATCGGCTTCGCACAGCCGCGCCTGTTCCAGAAAGGCCGAGACCCGGATGCCCACCTGGGTGCCGGCCGGCGTCGGCAGGATGCCCCGCGCCGGGATGCGGCGGAACAGCTCGGCGCCGATGGTCTGTTCGATCAGGTCGATGGCCGCGGTGATCGAGCTTTGCGAGATATTCATCTCCTCGGCCGCCCGGGCGATGGACCCGTTGCGCAGGGCCGCATCGAAGTAATGCAGCTGTTTGATGGTGAAACGCATCGCCATTCCTTCACAAAATACAACAAACCGAGACAGTAAATCCATTTTGCCGACCCCGCGGCCTGTGTCACTCCTTTCCTGAGCGCAACGGAGCAACCGGAGGCCGCAATGACCGGCATCACCCTATTTCGGGCCAGGAAGATCATCACCATGGACCCGAACCTTCCAGTGGCCACACATGTGGCGGTGAAGGACGGCTGGATCCTGGCCGTCGGCGATGCCGATTGCGCCCTGGGCTGGGGGCCGGTCACCCTGGACGAGTCGCTGGCCGACAGCGTGCTGATGCCGGGCTTCGTCGAGGGGCATTCGCATATGCTGGCCGGCGGCATCTGGACATACGCCTATGCCGGCTTTCACGACCGGATCGACCCCGAGGGCAAGCTGTGGCAGGGGCTGACCACCATCGAGGCGGTGATCGCGGCGCTGAAGGCCCATGCCGCCACCCTGCCCGCCGATCAGCCGCTGCTGGCCTGGGGGTTCGATCCGATCTTCCTGCCGACCGAACGGCTGAACCGGCACCATCTGGACGAGATCGCCGCCGACCGCCCGGTGGCGATCATGTATTCGAACTTCCACCTGCTCTGCGCCAACAGCAAGGCGCTGGAGATGGCCGGCTACAGCCGCGAGAGCAATGCCGAGGGCGTCGTCAAGGCCGCCGACGGCACCCCCACCGGCGAACTGCAGGAAATGGCGGCGATGTTCCCGGTGCTGCGCCGGCTGAACTTCAACTTCGAGGCGATCACCGCCGATGCCTCGGCGATCCAGGCGTTTGGCCAGGTGGCGCTGCGCGCCGGGGTGACCACGCTGACCGACCTGTTCTCGCGCATCGGGCCGGGCGATGTCGACAAGCTGCTGGAGATCACCGCCACGGACGGCTTCGCCGCCCGGCTGGTGCCGGCGCTGGGCGGGGTCGGCGCCAATCCGGTCGAACTGGCGGCCGAGGTCAAGCGGCTCGAGGCGCGCTCGACCGACAAGCTGCGGCTGGGCCGGGTCAAGCTGATGACCGACGGCTCGATCCAGGGCTGGACCGCGCGGGTGAAATGGCCGGGCTACATCGGCGGCCAGCCCAACGGCAACTGGAACACCCCGCCCGAGGTGCTGGACGCCCAGGTGATGGAATACCACCGCGCCGGCGTGCAGCTGAACATCCACGTCAATGGCGACGAAGCCAGCGAGGCGGCGCTGGACGCCATCGAAAAGGCGCAGCGCGCGCATCCCTGGTCCGGCGCCCGCCATGTGCTGCAGCATTGCCAGATGATGGGGGTGGACCAGTTCGAACGCTGCGTGGAACTGGGCGTCTGCGTCAACATCTTCTCCAACCACATCTGGTATTTCGGCGACCAGCATGCCGAGCTGACCATCGGCGAGGACCGCGCGCGCCGGATGGATGCGCTGCGCAGCGCGCTGGACACGGGCGCGCATGCCACCATCCATTCCGACGCGCCGGTCACCCCGCTGGCGCCGCTGTTCACCGTCTGGGCGGCGGTCAACCGGCGCACCATGTCGGACCGGGTGCTGGGCGCGGCGCAATGCGTCAGCGTCGACGAGGCGCTGCGCGCCATCACCCTGGGCGCCGCCTATACGCTGAAGATGGATCGCGAGATCGGCTCGATCGAGACCGGCAAGCGCGCCGATTTCGCGGTGCTGGGCGACGATCCGACCGCGGTCGATCCGATGACGATCAAGGATGTGCCGGTGCGCGGCACGGTGCTGGGCGGGCGGGTGCAGCTGCTGTGACCCGGCTGCCGCTCACGGTGATCGGCGGCTATCTGGGCGCCGGCAAGACCACGCTGATCAACCGGCTGCTGGCCGAGGATCACGGGCTGCGGCTGCTGGTGCTGGTCAACGACTTCGGCGCCA
>JBFXGQ010000608.1:0-2908 GCA_050177915.1 Pseudodonghicola sp.
TGCCGCGCTGCTGGAGGAGGTGACAAACTGGCCGACCTATTATCCCTCGACCCTCAGCGCGGATCAGATCGTGCACGAGATGATGGCGCACTGATCGCCACTTTCTGAGGCCGCCCGCCCGGCGGCAACCCGCAGGGGGCGCGTTGCCGCCCCTTGCCTTTTGCGCCGCTCCGGATCATGGAACGGAGCATGAACGGTTACGACTTCACCCTCGCCGGCACCTCGCTGGTGGCGCTTGGCAGCGGCGCGCTCTGGTGGCCCGATCAGGGGCTGCTCTGCGTTTCCGACCTGCATCTGGGCAAATCCGAACGCATCGCCCGGCGCAGCGGCGCGGCGCTGCCGCCCTATGACACCCGCGACACGCTGAACCGGCTGGCGGCCGATCTGACCCGGATGCAGCCGCGCATCGTGGTCTGCCTGGGCGACAGTTTCGACGATCTCGACGCCGCCCGCGCCCTGCCGCAGGACGAGCGGCTGTGGATCGCCAAACTGCAGGCCGGGCGCCGCTGGGTCTGGATCGAGGGCAATCACGATCCCGGCCCGGTCGGCCTGGGCGGCACCCTGCTGGCCGAGCTGCCGGTGGCGCCGCTGACCTTCCGCCATATCGCCCGCCCCGGCGCCAGCGGCGAGATCTCGGGCCATTATCATCCCAAGGCGACGCTGAAGAGCCGTGGCCGGGCGATCACCCGCCCCGCGTTTCTGGCCGACCGCGACCGGGTGATCCTGCCCGCCTATGGCACCTATACCGGCGGCCTGCGCAGTCACGAGCCGGCGCTGGCGGACCTGATGCGCCCCGAGGCGCTGGCGCTGCTGACCGGCCCTGCCGTGCATGCCATCCCGATGCCGCGGTGAGGGGCCGGAAAATTCGCAATTTTCCGGTCCGGAATTTTCATAAAATTCCGGCGCCCGGCCCGCGGGTCACAGAATCCCGGCCTGCTCCAGTCCAGGCCGGTAGGTGCGGCTGACCGGCACCCGGTCGCCATTGACCAGCCGGATGAAGATGCGGCCGCCCTCGCGCTCCACCCCGTCGATGGCGGCGCGCGCCACCCAATGCGACCGGTGGGTCAGATCGCCCTCGACCGTGTCCATCTCGTCGATGGCATCGGCGAAGCGCATCCGCAGCCGGTGCACCGCCGCCGCGGTGATCACATCGACGAAGTGATCCTCCGAGCTCAGACGCAGGATCGGCCCCTGGAAATCTTCGGGCAGCCGCCGCGCCAGCCGTGGCGGCAGATCGGGTTCCGGCTCTGACGTCGGCTCGGCGGCCGGCCCCGAGACAGGATCCGGGACAGGATCCGGGACAGGATCCGAGGCAGGGTCGGGCGTGGCGGCGTCGGACGTCCACGGGCGCTCCGGCTCCGGCTCGGCGCCCTGAGCGAAACCGGTCTCCGCGCGCAGCAGACCGCGCCGGTAGCTCCTGAGCAGCAGCGCCGGGATGACCCGCCGCGTCATCACCACCCCTAGGGTGATGATCGCCACGAATTGTGCGAAATCCACCGCCGATCCGGGCACCACGCTGCTGCGCGGCAACAGCCAATGCGTCAACCCGAGGACGATCGGCGTGAAGCTGACGGTCATCAGGACAATCAGGATGAGATCCGCCAGTGCCCGCCGCCTGGGGCCGGCCAGATGGCGGGACAGCGGCACGAAGAGAGTGGCCAGCAGCGACGAGATCACCACGATCAGCGACCAGTAGAGCAGTCGCCGGCCAAAGCTGAAATCATAGGTGCCAAATGGCCCGCCATAGGCGGTAAGAAAGGAAAATACCGACCATACAGCGATTTCGTTGCGCGAAACCGCACGGAAGAAAAAGCCGCGGCGTCTGTTCCGCTCCGGATAAGTGCCCAAATATTTGCCGTTCAATTCGTGTTGCTAATGTCTACCCTAGATGTGTAATTCCAGAGTGGAAATCCGCTAAGTCCCCGAGCTACCGCCACGTCAGTAATTCCGCAGCGAATAATTCCCGACCGATGCCAATCAACCACGGGGAGAGGCCCAAATCGACCTCTCCGGCACGGTGTCCGGCCGGAACGCCCGGCCGGCAGGCGAATCAGGCTGTCAGCCCCTCGGGTTCGGGCAGGCCGTTGGCACGGCAGCAGGCGGTCAGCGTATTGGCCAGCAGGCAGGCGATGGTCATCGGGCCGACGCCGCCCGGCACCGGGGTGATGGCGCCGGCGACCTCGGCGCAGCTGTCGAAATGACAATCCCCCAGCAGGCCGTTGCGCCCCTCGACCCGGTTGATGCCGACGTCGATCACCGTGGCGCCAGGCTTGATCCAGTCGCCGGTCACCATCTCGGGGCGGCCGACCGCGGCCACCACGATATCGGCGCGGCGGGTGACCGCCTGAATGTCCCGGGTGCGCGAATGCGCGATCGTCACCGTGCAGCTGTCGCGCAGCAAGAGCTGCGCCATCGGCTTGCCGACGATGTTGGACCGGCCGATCACCACCGCCTCCAGCCCGCTGAGCGAGCCCAGATGGTCGCGCAGCATCATCAGGCAGCCCAGCGGCGTGCAGGGCACCATCGCCTTCTGCCCGGTCGCCAGCAGCCCGACGTTCGAGATATGGAAGCCGTCGACATCCTTGGAGGGCTCGATGGCGTTGATCACCAGCGCCTCGTCCAGATGCGCCGGCAGCGGCAGTTGCACCAGAATGCCATGCACCGCGGGATCGGTGTTCAGCCGCTCGATCAGCGCCAGCAGATCGGCCTCCGAGGTCTCGGCGTCGAGCCTGTGCTCGTAGGAGTTCATGCCGACCTCGACCGTCATCCGGCCCTTGGAGCGGACATAGACCTGGCTCGCCGGATCCTCGCCCACCAGCACCACGGCAAGCCCGGGGGTGATCCCCTGCCCGGCCTTCAGCCGCGCCACCTGCCCGGCCACCTTGGCCCGCACCGTCGCGGCGAAGGC
>JBFXGQ010000609.1:0-2900 GCA_050177915.1 Pseudodonghicola sp.
GACGACGGGCACGCGCAGGTTCTGGATGGGCTGCCCCATCATCGGGCCGCCGAGCAGCAGCCGGTCGGGTTCGCCCACCAGACCGCCGCAATGCGCCAGGATAACCGCCACGGGCGTCCCCATCAGAACCCGGACATTCGCGGGCCGCGCCACACCGTGCCCTGACACCGTGACCACGCGCGAAATCAGCGGTTCGCCATAGCGCACGGCCAGATGCACCGCATAGGCGGTGGCGACATTATGCACGACGATGCCCAGTTCGGCGGTCAGCGCGCGGGCGGGCGTTTCCGCGCCGGTCAGGGTCTGGACAAGGTGCTTTTCCGACCCCATGGGATATTGCGTCGGCACGGCCTTGACTTGGGCAGAGTGGCCCAGCCCGGTCAGGTGCCGCTGCATGGTCGCGATGGCGGCGGGCTTGTTCGATTCGATGGCAATAAGGATCCGCGTCGCGCCCAGGGCATGGGCCATGATCTTCACGCCGTCGGCGACCTCCTCGGCATATTCGCGCATGAGGCGGTCGTCGCAGGTCAGATAGGGCTCGCATTCGGCGGCATTGATGATCAGCGTGTGCAGGTCGTACTTCGTCCGCAGGTTCAGTTTGACCGCCGAGGGAAAGGTGGCGCCGCCCATGCCGACGATGCCTGCCTCCAGAACGCGGTTGGCGATATCTTCGGGGTCCGCATCTTCGGGCCGCAGACGGGGCAGGCGGGGGCCCCAGCGATCCTCGCCATCGGGGCGGATGGTGATCGTGGCGACCGGGAGACCGGACGGGTGTGGCGCCGCGAACTGGCCGACGGCGATCACCCGCCCCGAGGTGGGCGCATGAATATTGGCCGAGATCACGCTTCGCGCCTTGCCGATAAGCTGACCCTTCAAAACATGATCGTCGCGTTTGACGACCGGGATGGCCTCGGCCCCGATATGCTGTTGCAGCGGAACCCGGATCAGGGCCGGAATCGGCATCGGTTCGATGGCGCAGTTGGCGCTCAGGAACTTGCGGCTTTCCGGGTGGACCCCGCCGCGGACGGGGAACAGCCGCGACGGGTCTTTTGGCGCGGCGAGAGACAGAAGGTTCATGCCGTGCCTCCCGTGGCGATCCGGGCAAACGGTTGTTCGGGCTTTTCCCAGTACCAGTTGCGCAAGGTCCGGGGCTTGGTGCGGTGAATGATCGCCTTGGTCGGACAGACCTCGATACAGGCGTCGCAGCCGATACAGGCATCGAAGACCACGGTATGGATTTGTTTGGCCGCGCCGACGATGGCGTCGGTCGGGCATCTCTTGAAGCATTTGGTGCAGCCGGTGCAGTGGTCTTCGAAGATGAAGGCAACGATGGGCTGGCGCTCCTGCATCTCGCCGACACTGGGACCGCCATGGCAGTCCATGCCCACGATATCGGCCAGATGAAGCGCCACATCGCGCCCGCCTGGCGGGCAAAGCGTGACCGGCGCCGCGCCCTCGGCGACCGCCTCGGCGGCGCCCCGGCACCCTGCATAACCGCATTGGCCGCAATTGGTGCCGGGCAGAAGGGTTTCGATCTCATCCACGATAGGGGGCGTCTCGACGTGGAATTTGCGCGCGGCAGCCCCAAGCAGCAGACCGAGCCCCAGACCAAGAGCGGACATGGATGCGACGGCGTAGATCATGGGCTGTCTCCTTTCTGTCGATCAGTTCGGGACAAGCCCGGCGAAGCCCATGAAAGCCATGGACAGCAACCCGGCAGAGATGAAGGCGACCGGCGGTCCGGCGAACGGGGCCGGAACCGAAAGCTGGGCAAGCCGTTCGCGCATGCCTGCGAACACGACAAGCACGATGGTGAAGCCAAGCGCCGAACCGAAGCCGTAGAGCAGGCTTTGCGCGAAGCTGTGGCCTTCCTGAATGTTGAGCAGGGCAACGCCGAGCACGGCGCAGTTGGTCGTGATCAGCGGCAGGTAGATGCCGAGCGCGCGATAGAGCGCGGGCGAAATCTTGCGCAGGACGGTTTCGGTGAGCTGTACAATGGCGGCGATCACCAGAATGAAGCTGAGGATGCGCAGGTATCCCAGATCCAGCGGCACGAGGATCAGCGTTTCAACCGCCCAGCTTGATGCGGCGGCGAGGGTCAGGACCAAGGTCGTCGCAAGCCCCATTCCGATGGCCGCGTCGATCTTTTTCGAGACCCCCATGAACGGGCAGAGACCCAGGAACTTGACCAGAACGACGTTGTTGACCAGTGCCGTTCCCAACAGGATCAGAAAGAACTCGTGCATGTGGCATTTCCTGTTTTCGGCGACGGTTCCCCTCTGACACCGCGGCGACAGAGGGGACATTGCCTCGTGGCTCACCAGAAGATGCAGCACGAAGTGTGCCAAGTGCGTGGGGCGTACGGGACGGGCCGCGTTCCCGGCCAGTTTCCGCGCGTGCGTGCCTGAAGACCCCGGAATCGCGCCGGGCCGGGGTGTGACGCGTCGGATCCGACAAGGAGGACTGTGTTGCCTTGCCTACAATTTGTCGGATGGCTTGTGCGGTGCGATCTACCTGGGTGACGCACGTCACCGCCTCCCGGGTGGGGTTTGCGCGGCGTTTTCAGGTGCCGCAGGGCTTGGCATGCTCCTTGCTGCATTTCTTGCTGAACGTAAATCCGAGACCGAAAGCCGAAGCCGCCGACGAGGATCGTACACCTATGTCATCATCCATTGTCCCACCTGTCGTGCGCGAAGGGCGACCCGTGTCGCCGACGTCGCCCGACGCGACGCAGGTCGCGGATCGGGTTACGTGGATCGGCGCGCTGGACCCGATGTTGCGGAATTTCGACGTCATTCTGAAGACGGCCAACGGCACCAGCTACAACGCCTACGCGGTGCGAGGGAGCACTGGTGTGGCCATCACAGATACTGTCAAGCAGGAGTTCACGGAGGTCTTCC
>JBFXGQ010000610.1:0-2895 GCA_050177915.1 Pseudodonghicola sp.
GACATAGGGTTTGCCCAGCTCGTCCAGCAGGTTGGCGCGCAGCCGCTGCATCATCGCCGCCGCACCCGAGGTGCCGATCACGAAGGTCGGCACGATCAGGTGCACCAGGATCGAGCGCGCCTTGTCCCAGTTCATCGGCTGGCCCTCGTACTGCGGGTCCATCAGCCCGCCGATCGGCAGGTTGAAGAACTTGTGCCCGTAGTAGAACAGGATCAGCGCCAGCAGGAAGTTCGGCGTCGCCAGCCCCAGATAGCCGACGAAGGCCGAGGAATAATCGACCCAGGTCTTGGAGCGCGCCGCCGCCAGCACCCCCAGCGGCAGTGCCACCAGATAGACGAAGAAGACCGCCGCCAGATTGACCAGCACGGTCAGCCACAGGCTTTCGCCGACGATCTCGGCCACCGGGCGGTCGAATTCGAAGGACCAGCCGAAATTGCCCTGCAACAGCCCGGACATGCCATTGGGGCCGGGCATGAAGCCCACCCAGATCAGGTACTGCTCCCACAGCGAGCGGTCCAGCGCGTATTCGTGGCGCAGGAACTCGGCCTTGGCGACGCCGGCGTCCTGACCACTGGCGCGCAGCTCGGCGATCTGGTTGGACAGGTAGTCGCCCGGCGGCAGGTTGATGATCACGAAGATCAGCGCCGACACGACCAGCAGCGTCAGCAGCATGGTCACCAGACGATAGATCGCGTAGCGCAGCAGGATCATGCCTCGGTCCTATCAGCCTTCATCGGCGAAGAAGAATTCGTCGGGGCGGTGAATGCCGAAATGCGCGCCCGGATCCCAGGCCCAGAGGCCTTTTTCCGGCACGTTGCGCAGCCGCTTGTTCACCACGATCGGCTGCGGCGCCTCGGCCAGGATACCGATGCCATAGATCTCTTCGGCGTGGATCTTCAGCATCTCGCGCCAGACCGCGCTGCGCTCCTCGTCGCTGGTGGCAACCTCCCATTGCGCGGCCAGCTCCATCAGCCGCTGCGCCGGCGCCATGTCGGGCGGCTCGCCGGCGCTGCCGCCGGTCTGGAAATACTGGCCCCATTTCGGCCAGGCGAGGAATTCCTGCTGCCGCGGCGCCAGGTAGTCGGGCGCGGTATAGGGCTGCGGGATGCCATTGTCCCAGCCGTACCAGACCGAGGCCATGGTGGTGCCGGCGAACACCCGGTTGCGCAGGATGTCGCGGTCCAGCGGCCGCATCACCAGCTTGACGCCGATCTCGCGCCAGGTGTCGGTGATGATCTGAAGCGCGTTCTCGACCTCCTGCCGTTCGCCGGCGGTCTCGATCACCAACTCCATCCGGCGGCCGTCGGGCAGCCGGCGGATGCCGTCGCCGTCGCGCTGGTCCAGCCCGGCCGCATCCAGCAGCGCATTGGCCTGACCGGGATCGAAGGCGGCCCAGGCCTCGCGGTTGGCCTCGTCGAAGAACGGGCTTTGCGGCAGCACCGTCATCGCGCCCGGCTTGGCCAGCTTGAAATAGAGCGCCTGGTTGATGGTCTTGCGGTCGATCCCCAGCGACAGCGCCCGGCGCACCCGCACATCGCGCAGGATGCCGCGCCAGACCGGATCGTTGTAGTTCAGGTTGGGATAGATCGCGATCTGCGAGGCGACGCCGGTGGGCCACAGCAGGGTGCGGTAATTGCCGCCGTCCGCCTCGCCCTTGCGCAGGATGGCGATGTCGCGGAAGTCCAGCCCGCGGCCCTGCAGATCGGCCTCGCCGGCGTTGGCCTTGGCGGCGATCAGCCCGCCGGCGACGATCTCCATCTCGACCACGTCGATATAGGGCAGCTGCACCCCATTGGTGTCGACGCGGTGGAAATAGGGGTTGCGCACGAACAGGTGGCGGATCTTCTTGCCCGAGGTCGCGTTCATCCAGGGCTGCAGCGTCGGCAGCGCGCTGTTGTCGAACTTGTACATGTTGTCGAGCTTGTTGTGCAGCGCCGCCCAGCTCTTGACCCGTTCCTCCTCGACCGCCGCGGCCAGCTGGCCGGGATCGGCGTATTTCTGGTGGAACTGCCTGAGGAAATGCGCCGGCCGGAAGATGAACGGCGGCCGCGCCTCGGCCAGCGTCTCAAGAAAGCTGGGGTTGGGGTGCTGCCATTGGTAGATCACCGTGGTGGCATCGGGAAAGCTGACCTGCGGCAGCTCGTCGCCGACGCGCAGGAAATCCGGCGGGCCGGCGGGGCTGAGCAGCGGGTTGTTCGCCACATCGTCCCACCAATAGGCGAAATCGGCCGAGGTGAAGGGCGCGCCGTCGGACCATTTGTGGCCCGGGCGCAGCCGCAGCGTGTACTTGCGGTTGCCCTCGTTCTCGTAGCTTTCGAGGATGTCGGGTTGCAGCTGATAGGCCTCGTCATAGCCCACCAGGCGGGCATAGCCGTAGACCACCATCTGGCGGATGTCCTTGCTGCGGGTCACCATGGTGCGCAGCGTGCCGCCGGGCGTGCCGAGCCGGCGGCCCTTGGCCTCGAGATCCACCACCAGCGGCACGTCGGGCAGCCGGTTCTGCACCGGTGGCAGGTCGCCGGCGGTGACCTCGGCCTGCCAGAAGGCGCTTTCCTGCAGCGCGGGCAGGGCGGCGGCGGCCAGCGGGATCAGCATCGCGGCCAGCGAGACCGAGGACTTCAGGAAAAATCTGCGGCTGCGGTCAAAGGATCGGTCAAACATGGAGTCGTACCTTATGGCCGGGTTCGAATTCGGTAAGCGACGGTATCACGGTCTGCGAAAAACGGAAGGCTTCGGGCCAGGTTTCGGGCGATCCCGCCCCCAGCGCCACCAGCTTCAGATTGATCGGCCGGTCGATATCGGCCAGTGGCTGGGCGGCGATCAGCGCCTTGGTATAGGGGTGCTGCGGGTTGTGGAACAGCGTTTCGGGCGGCGCCTGTTCGACCACCAGCCCCT
>JBFXGQ010000611.1:0-2895 GCA_050177915.1 Pseudodonghicola sp.
AGCGCGGTCCATCCCAGCGCCGCCACATGGCCCGGCGGCGTCACTGTCTCCAGCTTGTAGTGGCTGCCGGGCAGCACCGGGCCGTTCTCGGACCAGCGCAGGGTCAGGGTGATCGGCGGCGCGTCCTTGATCTGGATGATCGAGGGGCGGGTCTCGAAGGCCTTGTAGCCCTGCGGCGTCAGGTATTCCTCGGGGTTATCCGGGTTCAGCTTCTCGATGAACACGTCCTGATCGTCGAGATAGGACGAGGTGATGCCCCAGCCCAGCCGCCGGCTGCGCCCCGACATCACCGCCGGAATGCCGGGGATGGTGGCGCCGATGATGCCGCCCGATTGCAGCTCAAGCCGCGCCAGATACCAGGTCGAGGGGGCGGTGAATCCCAGATGCGGGTCGTTGGCCAGCAGCGTGCCGCCCGAGGCCGAGCGCGACGGCGCCGCCGCCCAGGCGTTCGAGGCACCGGCCAGCCCGCGCCTGGGGAAGGGCGACAGCGGGTCGTCCGACATCGGCGTGCCGGCGGCATAGCGCGGCAGCCCGGGGAACAGCTGGGCGTATTCCGGCAGCGCGGCGATGCCGGTGCCCGGCGCATCGGGCAGGATGTCGCGCAGCCGGTCGGTGTCGTTCAGCATCAGCGCGGTGCGGGCGCGCAGCACCTCGGCCTCGAGATGGCCGCTGAGCTGCAGCGACATCAGCTTGACCAGCGCGATGGAATCCGCCGGCTGCCAGGGCGCCACGGGGGCGTTGAACAGGAACATCTCGGGCGCGCCGCGGCCCAGCGCCTCGTCGTTGATCTCGGTCAGCCGGGCGTTGACGCCGGCGGCATAGGCCCTGAGCGCCGCCTTGGTATAGTCGTCCTGCGCCGCGAAGGAGGTTTGCGCCAGATGATAGAGGTCGAGCCGCCGCAGCAGCCGGTCGATCGGCAGGGTGCGGGCGCCGAAGACCTCGGACAGCCGGCCCTGCACCGTGCGGCGCAGCGTGGTCATCTGCCACAGCCGGTCCTGGGCATGGGCGTAGCCCAAGCCGAAGAAGACATCCGGATCGTCGGGGGCGAAGATATGCGGGACGTTGGCGGTGTCGCGGATGATCTCGACCGGGGCGCTGAGGCCGGCGACCTTCTGGGTCTGGTCGTAATCGGGCAGGGACTGGCTGGCCAGATAATAGACCAGCCCGATGCCCAGCACGATCAACGCGACGAGCCCTGCCGCAATGCGCAGCAGCCAGCGAAAAACCTGTCCCATGGGTGTCCCCGTATCCTGCCCTTTGCGGGGCGCCTGCGCGATGCGGCGCCCCTGCCGTGCGCCCGGTCTCCAGATTAGGCGATCTCAGCCGTCAGGAAAAGGCGTCCGCCCCGGAAACCGGCGGGCGATCAGGGGATGATGCGGGTGTATTTGGTGCCTTCCAGCGTGGCGCCGACGCGCAGCCCGGCCTGACCGAAGACCGCGGCCAGGATCGGCGAGCGCAGCGTATTGGTATCGGCCGCGACCGAGTCGCCCTCGTCCCGGATGACATATTCCAGATCCGCCCCGGCGGCCCAGCCGGCCGAACGGCGGAATTCCATCAGCGCGTCCTCGGTCATGAAGAACAGCACATGGGCATATTGCTGGGCGCCGATCTGGAACCCGGCGCTGCCCTTGACGGTGGAATAGTAATCCACCGTGACGCCATTGACCCGCAGCGCGCCGCGGCCATAGGCGCCGCCCAGCCCCAGACCCGCCTCGGTCACCAGCGGCATCACCAGCATGCCGGTCGACTTCTCGGCCAGCGTCACCGTGTTGGGATAGAGCGTGTACATCTGGTTCAGCGTGGCATCCACGCGCGCGTCGATCTTGGCCGCCTTGTTCGAGCCGACGCCATTGCCGCAGGCCGCCGTCACGCCAAGTGCGGCCAGCGCCGTCAGGGTGAATCCGCGCCGTGTCAGAGGGGAGGAAATCGCTTTGTCCATCGTTTTGCCTGTCGTTTGCTGCTCTGACCGGTTGGTCCGGCCTTGGCCCACGTCTATACGCGCAACCGGCGCCGCTGTCACCCGGCAAGCGACCGAAACGGCGGGTTCTCGCCCTGCGGCGATCTGTCTGCACGCAGGCGGTGCGAGAGATGGTCATGGCAGCGCCGCGCGCCCGGGCGGTCGGGCACGCGGCAGGGACGGCAAAACGGGCGCCGCTTAAAGCAGGAAGTCGCCCGCCGCGATCTGGCCGAGGCTGTCGAGCACCAGTTCGAAATCGGCGCGGCCGTCGCCGTCCAGATCGGCGCGCACGCGGATGTCGGCGCCGGATTTCTGGGTGATCACGCTGGGCCCCTCGGCGGTGAAATCGCCGTCGATCCGCAGCGCGAAGCGGCCCGGCACCAGCGCCGACAGGTCGATGGTGTCGCGGCCGCCGGTGAAATCGCGGATATGGTCGGCCCGGGCGCCCGGCGCGCTGTCGGCGGCGGTGAGGAAGCGGAACACATCGGCGCCGCCGTCGCCGAACAGGATGTCCCTGCCGCCGCCGCCCACGATCACGTCGTTGCCGGCGCCGCCCCTGATCTGGTCGTTGCCCTGGCCGCCGGTCAGCCGGTCGTTGCCGGCATCGCCGAACATCCGGTCAGCGCCGCTGTCGCCGATCAGCCGGTCGCCGCCGGCGCCGCCGCGCAGCAGGTCGTGGCCGCTGCCGCCCAGCAGGATGTCGCGGCCGCCGAAGCCCAGCAGCGCGTCATTGCCGGCATTGCCCTCCAGCCGGTTGCTGGCCTGATTGCCGCCGATGGTGTCATCGGCCGATCCGCCGCGGGCGTTCTCGATCAGCGACCTTGTATCGCCCTTGTAGAGCAGCGCGTTGAAGATATTGCCGCGCGCGCTGGCTTCGGGCCCCAGCTGGGCGAGCTGCTCGTAGCTGAACAGCGAATGGCCGCCGGGCGTCAGGTCGA
>JBFXGQ010000612.1:0-2888 GCA_050177915.1 Pseudodonghicola sp.
CGATCTCGAGGATCATCGCGTCGGCCGGGCAGTCGGTGGCCGCGACCACCCGGTGCGGGGCCTCGGCGGAGAACTCGGTCGCCACCACCACATCCGCGGGCAGATGCAGCGTGCATCCCGACTGCCGCGCCAGCGCGGTGATCTCGGCCACGGTGCCGGTCTGGTCGGCCTCGTGCAGCGACCGGCCCATCGGCGCGCCCTGCGCGAAGAGGAAGGTATTGGCCATGCCGCCGCCGATGATCACATGGTCCAGCCGGGTCACCAGGTTCTTCAGCACCGCGATCTTGGTCGACACTTTGGCGCCGCCGACGATGGCCACGGCGGGCGGCTCGGGCGCCTCCAGCGCGGCGCCGAGCGCGGCGATCTCCTCGCTCAGCAGCGGGCCGGCATAGGCCGGCAGCCGCCGCGCGATCGCCTCGGTCGAGGCATGGGCGCGATGGGCGCAGGAGAAGGCGTCGTTGACGTAGAGATCTCCCAGTCGCGCCAGGGCGGCGGCGAAGTCGGGATCGTTGGCGGTCTCGCCGGCGTTATAGCGCAGGTTCTCGCAGAGCAGCGCCTCGCCATCGCGCAGCGACTGGCTGAGGCGGACCGCCGCCGGATCGGCGCAATCGCCGGAGAATTTCACCGCCACTCCCAGCGCCCGCGACAGCGCCGGGCGCAACGGGGCGACGGAATAGGCCGGGTTGCGGTCCTGCGGCCGGCCCAGATGGGTCAGGATCGTCAGCCGCGCGCCGCGTTCCAGCAGCGGCCGCATGCCGGCGGCGAACCGTTCGATCCGGGTGGCGTCGGTGATCCGGCCGTTGTCCAGCGGCACGTTCAGATCGGCGCGTACCAGGATGCGTTTGCCGGCGACATCGGCGTTATGGATGCTGTGCAGATCCATGGTCACAGCGCCCCCATCACTGCGGCATTGTCCGCCATGCGGCAGGAGAAGCCCCATTCGTTGTCGTACCACGCCAGCACCCGGACCATGCGGCCGCCCATGACCCTGGTCTGGTCGCAGGCGAAGGCGCAGCTATGGCTGTCGTGGTTGTAGTCGACCGAGACCTTGGGTTCGGTCTCATAGCTGATGATGCCGGACATCGGGCCGGCGGCGGCCTCGCGCATCGCATCGTTGATCGCCGCCTCGCTCACCTCGGTGCCGGCCAGAAAGGTCAGGTCCACTGCCGAGACATTGGGCGTCGGAACCCGCAGGGCGGAACCGTCCAGCCGGCCGCTGAGCTCGGGCAGCACCTCGCCGATGGCGCGGGCCGCGCCGGTCGAGGTGGGGATGATCGCCATCGCGGCGGCGCGGGCGCGGTAGAGATCACTGTGACGGCGGTCCAGCGTCGGCTGATCGCCGGTATAGGAATGGATCGTGGTCATGACGCCCTGTTCGATGCCGAAGCGGTCGTTCAGCACCTTGGCCATCGGCGCCAGGCAGTTGGTGGTGCAGGAGCCGTTCGAGACGATCAGATCGTCCGCGGTCAGGTCGCGGTGGTTGACGCCGAAGACCACGGTGCGGTCGGCGTTCTTCGCCGGGGCCGAGACCAGCACGCGGCGGGCGCCCCGGGTCAGATGCACCGCGCTTGCCGCGCGGGAGTTGAACTTGCCGGAGCATTCCAGCACCACATCGACGCCCTGCCAGTCGAGCTCGGTCGGGTCGTAGGTGGAGAACACCCGGATCGGCCCATGGCCGAGGTCCAGCGTGTCGCCGGCGGTCGAGACCGGGCCGCGATAGGGACCGTGGACGCTGTCGTAGCGCAGCAGATGGGCGGTGGTCTCGATCGGGCCGGTGGCGTTGATGCGGACCACCTCAAGATCGTTGCGCCCGCTTTCGACGATATGGCGCAGGGTGCAGCGGCCGATGCGGCCAAAGCCGTTGATGGCGACTTTGATGGTCATGCCGGCACCCCCTTGGTGATCTGCCGCCTGGCAGAGGCCGCCACCGCCTCGGCGGTGATGCCGAAGTGGCGGTAGAGCTGGTCTGCCGGGCCGGACGCGCCGAAGCCGGTCATGCCGACGAAGCCGTCGCCGCGTTCCAGAAACAGCTCCCAGCCCTGGCGCACCGCCGCCTCCACCCCCACCCGGGGGGCGCAGCCGCGCACCGACAGCCGATAGGCGGCGGGCTGCTGCGCGAAAAGCTCGAAACAGGGGGCGGAGACGACCGCCGCGCGGATGCCGTCGCGGGCCAGCAGGTCGGCGGCGTTCAGCGCGATCTCGACCTCGGATCCGGTGGCGATCAGCGTCACGTCGCGCCCGCCCGGCGCCTCGCGCAGGACATAGGCGCCGCGCGCGGTCATATTGGCCTCGGTATGGACGGTGCGCAGCACCGGCAGCGCCTGCCGCGACAGGCAGAGCATGGTGGGGCCGTCGCAGGCGGTGGCGGCAATGGCCCAGGCCTCAGCGGTTTCCACCGCGTCGGCGGGGCGGATCACCGCCAGATTGGGCATGGCGCGCAGCGAGGCGATAGTCTCGACCGGCTGATGGGTCGGCCCGTCCTCGCCCAGACCGATGCTGTCATGGGTCATCACATAGGCCACCGGTACCCCCATCAGCGCCGACAGGCGGATCGCCGGGCGGCAATAGTCGGCGAAGGCCAGGAAGGTGCCGCCATAGGCGAAGAAGCCGCCGTGCAGCGCGATGCCGTTCATCGCCGCCGCCATGGCATGTTCGCGGATGCCATAGTGGATGTAATCGCCGGAATAGTCCTGCCGCGTCACCGGGCGCATGCCTGCGGTGCGGGTGTTGTTGGAGCCGGTCAGATCGGCCGAGCCGCCGATGCTGTTGGGCAACACCGCGTTCACCACCTCCAGCGCCAGTTCCGAGGCCTGGCGGGTGGCGATCCGCGGCCGGTCGCGGGACAGCCGCGCCTTGTGGGCGGCAAGCGCGGCCTCCAGCGCGGCGGC